>NZ_LUFI01000039.1:0-61991 GCF_005281675.1 Sphingobium sp. MP9-4
GGTGGCGCTGGCCGCTGCGTCGACTGAGCCGGCCCCGGTGCTGGACCTGCCGAGCGGTTCGCCGATCGAGATGGCGGCGGCCGAGCCCGCCCCTGCCGCGCCCGCGCTCAACACCCGGATCATCGAAACTGCCGTGCCGGCGTCCACGCCCGCACCTGCGGCCAAGGCTGCGCCCAAGCCGGCGCCGGTGCGCGTCGCCGCCAAGCGCGACTTCGTCGTCGAAGGCCCGGCGGCCAAGGCCAAGCCGGCCAAGGGCAAGGCTGCCCCGCTCGCCAGCCCGGCAGCGCGGATGCAGCAGGTCGCCTATATCAAGCCGGTGACCACGGGGGCGAGCGCCTGGGTCGTTCAGCTTGGTGCTTTCGATTCGCCGGCCGTGGCCAAGGAAAAATGGACCAGCATGGCGCGCGTCAATGGACGCATCGCCGCCTTCCCGGTGCTGACCAGCCAGGCGACCGTCAACGGTCGGACCTTCCACCGGATCGCGATCAGCGGCTTTGGCAGTCGTGCCGACGCGCAGACGCTGTGTCAGTCGATCAAGGCACAGCGCGGCCAGTGCTTCGTGCGGGAAGGCGCACCGAACGCGACGCCGCAGCGCTGGGCCGTGGCATCGACGCGCGGTCGCCAATTCGCATCGCGCTGATCGCACGGCGCCTTCGGGCGTGACCATGACTTCATGCGGGCCGGGCCGAAAGGTTCCGGCCCGCAATGCATTTGCGCGCCGCGAGTGCTGCAATCGTGCGATGCGCTGAATTTCGGATTGTCTGGAGCCAGTCCGGCCTTGCCAAGGGCTGAAATAGTGGCTCCCCGAGTAGGATTCGAACCTACGGCCATTCGATTAACAGTCGAATGCTCTACCGCTGAGCTATCGGGGAGCAGCCCTGCTTGCGCCGGGCAGGCCGCGCATATGCAGCGGCTTGTCCCAAATGGCAAGCGTGAAATTGCAGAAAATTACGCGATGAATTGTTCGGCCGCGATCCGGTCGTCCAGCGTATGTTCGGGGTCGAACAACAAAGTCAGCGGCGTGGCGCGGTCGATCTTGACCTCCACCTGGGCGACGTCACGGACTTCGCGCTGGTCGGCGACGGCACTGACCGGACGCTTGACCGGATCGAGCACGGTAAAGCGAATCGCGGTATTTTCCGGCAGGATGGCGCCACGCCAGCGGCGCGGCCGGAACGGGCTGATCGGGGTCAGGGCGACGAGCGCCGACCCCAGTGGCAGGATCGGGCCATGGGCGGACAGATTATAGGCGGTGGACCCGGCGGGCGTTGCGACCAGCACGCCGTCGCACACCAGTTCGGGCAGCACGGGGCGATCGTTGACCTGCACTTCCAGCTTGGCGGTCTGGCGGGTTTCGCGCAGCAGCGAGACTTCGTTGATCGCCGGGATGGAGAAACGCTCGCCATCGACGGTGTCGACTACCATGCGCAGCGGATTGACCTTGAAGCTCTTGGCTTTTTCCAGCCGCTGTTCCAGCCGTTCAAGCCGCCATTCGTTCATCAGGAAGCCGACCGTGCCGAGGTTCATGCCGAAGACCGGCAATATGCGGCGGGATTCCAGCATGGCGTGCAGCGTCTGCAGCATGAAGCCGTCGCCGCCCAGCGCGATGACCGTGTCCGCCTGTTCCAGCGGCACGAAATCATAGGCGGCGCGCAACCGCTCTTCCGCTGCCCGTGCAGCCTGGGTCGGGGACGCGACGAGGGCGCGCCGGGGTTCGCTGTTCATCCGCCGGTGACGCTCATATGTCGCTGGACCGCCGCAGTCGGAGCGCCGGCACCGATCCGGAAATCATGGGCGGCAGGCTTGCGCCGCAGTGCGCGATCGACCAGCGGCTCGACCGCGGCGAGGCCGCCGCTGCGCAGCGCGGCCTTGAAATCGACATGGTCGTCATGGCCCAGGCACATGTAGATCTTGCCCTCGCAGGTCATGCGCATCCGGTTGCAGTCGGCGCAGAAATTGCGGGTGAGCGGGGTGATGAGCCCAAGCCGTATGCCCAGCCCCTCAACATCATGATAGCGCGCCGGGCCACCCGTGCGCGCCGCGATCGGGGTGAGGGCATGATGGGCGTCAATCTCCTGCGCGACATGCGACAGCGGTAGATAATGGTCGGTGCGATCCTCGCCGGTTTCCCCCAGCGGCATGGTCTCGATCAGGGTCAGGTCGAAGCCCTGGCTGTCGCACCAGCGGAGCATCGGCAGGATCTCGTCGGCATTGATATCCTTGAGCGCGACCATGTTGATCTTGACCGCGAGCCCAGCCGCGCGCGCGGCATCCAGTCCGCGCCGCACGGCCGACAGGTCGCCGCCACGGGTGATATGGGCGAAGCGATCGGCCTGCAGGCTGTCGAGGCTGACATTGATACGGCGGACGCCGGCGTCGTGCAGCGCCTCTGCATGATCGGCCAGACGCGTGCCGTTGGTGGTCAGCGTCAGTTCCTGAAGGCCGGCATCCAGATGGCGACCGATTCGACGGATCAGGTCGATGATGTCGCGGCGCACCAGCGGTTCGCCGCCAGTCAGACGGATGCGGCGCACGCCGCGCGCAATGAAGAGATCGGCGAGCAGCGCGATTTCCTCCAGCGTCAGAACCTGATTTTTCGGCAGGAACTGCATTCGCTCCGCCATGCAGTAGCGGCAGCGCAGGTCGCATCGATCCGTAACGGAAATCCGCAGATAATCGATCCGGCGGCCAAGGCCGTCGGTCATGGAAGTTGCGGCAGGATCGACCATGGCCATGTCCCTAGCTAGGCCATGGGCATGGCGGGCGCAAGCTGGCCGGTTGCGGGGCGGTGAAGAGGTCGGTAACCGGTTGCTGTTACAAGAGCGGCATGCGCCTTGTCAGGGAGTCGATAAAAGAGTGAGCGGGCAGGCCGCCCCGGACGGGCAGCGCAGCATCTTCATCCTGTCGCCCGGCGACCGCGACCCCCTGTGCCGTGCCGCGCAGGAGGCGGGCTGGCGCGCGATCGGTGCGCGGCGTGCCACCGATGCGCCGCAACGTTTCCTGCGCAGCGACGCCCAGATCGCGCTGGTCGACATGCGCGGTGGGACGGCGGCCAAGCTGATCGCGCCCTTGGTGCCGGCGGTGGATGCGGGCGGCTGCGCGCTGGTGGTGCTGGTCGATGCGGCGGCGGTCGCGACCCTGCCGCAATTGTTCGATGCCGGCGCGACCCATTTTCTGGTGGCGCCGGTAACGCAACCCCTGTTGCAGGCGACGCTGGCATCGGCGCAGCGACTGGTCGAGCGGCTGGGCGGTGGCGCGATGCAGAGCCAGCGGGCGCAGCGCATCCGCCGGGGCGACGCGCTCTATTGGGAGATGGATCGTGACGGCGCCGGGCTGCGGCTGAGCGAGAGCCTGGCCCGCAATCTGGGGATAGAGGCGTGGCAGCCGACGCCGTCGACCTTGATCCACCGGCTGGCGCGCAATGAACGCAAGGCGGTGCTGAACGCGCTGGAGGGGATGATGCAGTCGGGGCGTCCGGCGGCATTCGCCCATGCCGTGCCGGATCGGCCGGGCAATCGGCTGGTGCATCATCTGCGCTTCGTCGATGGCACGGTGGCGGCGGATGTGGAGTGGCTGTCCGACGCGCAGGACCAGGATGTGGCGAGCCGCGACAATCTGACCGGGCTGCGTTCGCGCCAGGCGGCGCTGGACTGGCTGGATCGCCGGTCGGGGCTGCCGACGACGGTGGTGCTGCTGTCGATCAGCCAGTTTGATCGCATGAATGCGGCCTATGGCCAGGTGGTGGGCGATGCGCTGCTGGGGCGGATTGCGCGGCGGATCGAACAGATTGTCGATAGCGTGGCGGGCCATGCGATGGTCGCGCGTATCGCCGGCACGGAATTTCTGGTCGGCCTGACCGGCGAGCCGGCGGCGGCGGAGCGGGCGACCTATCTGGCGCGGCAGTTGATCGAGGCGATCAGCCGGCCGTTCAGTGCGGGCGACCATCTGATCCGCTTGATTGCGCGATGCGGTATCGCGCAGGCGCGGGCGGAGGATGATGCGACCCAGTTGCTGCGGCGGGCAGGGGCTGCACTGGCCGATGCGCGACAGGGCGGGGGCGAAGGCATTCGCATCTTTTCCGCCGAGAAGCGCAGCCGCCAGCTCGACGCCGACCAACTGGAAACCGACCTGCGGCTGGCGCTGCACCGGGGCGAGATCGGCATCGTGTTCCAGCCGCAATATCCGGTCTATGACCATCGCATCAGCGGGGTCGAGGCTTTGGCGCGGTGGAACCACCCGATCTATGGCCCGCTGGGGGCCGGCATATTGTTCGGCACGGCTGAACGGTCCGACTATATGCTGCCGCTGTCGGCGCATATCCAGGCCGAGGCATTGCGGCAGGCGGCGGCCTGGCCGAGCGCGCTGTCGAATCTGCGCCTGTCGATCAACGTCACGGCGGCGGATATTTCGCAGCCGGGGTTCATGGCCGATTTCCTGGGCCAGGTAGACCGCAGCGGCTTTCCCCGGTCGCGGCTGACGGTGGAGATTACCGAAAGCGGGCTGATCCATGATGTCGACGCGGCGGCGGCGCTGCTGACGGCATTGCGGTCCGAAGGACTGGCGGTGGCGATCGACGATTTCGGCACCGGCTATTCGAGCCTGGCTTATCTCAAGGGCCTGCCGCTCGATTATCTGAAGATCGACTCCAGCCTGGCCCAGGATATCGCCGGGTCGGCGCGCGACCGGATCATCGTGCGCGGGGTGATCCATATGGCGAAGTCGCTGGGCCTCAACGTCATCGCCGAAGGGGTGGAGACGGAGCAGCAGCTCGACCTGCTGGCACGGGAAGGCTGCGATTATTATCAGGGCTTCCTGCGCTCGGCGGGCGTCTCAACGCCCGAACTCATATCGCTGGTGCTACAGGGTTAGGCCGACCTTTCCGATGAGGGCCGAGCCGGCGTGGCGCGCGTCGCGGCTATCGATGTCGGTGTCGCTGTAGCGCAACTCCGCCGACCAGCGGCCGCGATACCAGGCGATCGCCGCGCCATAATCCCAATAATCGCCGCCCGGCCGCAGCCGTTGCGATGCGATCGGATCGCGATCCGACCCGGAACTATGGCCGACCCGCGCCGAGGCGGTGAGCGGCGTCCCCGGAATGGCGAAGGAGGCGGCGGAGGACAGATAGAGATTGTCGCCGCCGATCGCCGACTGGCGCGGCGCATATTGGGCGCCGATGTCGATGCTGGCGGGACCGATCAGAAAGCCGGCGCCGGCGCCAAATTCGCCATAGCCCTGATGATCGGCGCCGGGGAAGAGATGGTAGCGCGCGTCGAGCGACAGGCGCCAGCCGCCCAGTTGATGGACATAGGAAGGGCCAAGGTCGATCACGGCGTCGGCGCCGCCATGGCGATCGCTGCCCCAGAGGCTGGTGGCGGCACCATCGAGCGACAGGCCCTGCGCGACCGGCACGGAGAGGCTGCCGCGCAGCACCGGATCGCCGTCGCTCCAACTGAGGCCCCGGCGACGCTCGTCGCTGGCGACCTCGACCGTGGCGCTCGGGCCGCTGGCATATTGGGCGGCGGCCGGTACGGCATGGAGGGCGAGGCCAAGCCCGCCCAGCCATGCCAGGCCGATGGTCCGATCAGTTCGACGCAAGATTGCGCACCGAGTCCAGTTCGGCCAGCAGCGGCGCGCGATCGGCTTCTGCCACGGCGATCAGATGGGCTTCGATCTTGTCCTGATACTGGGCCATGTTGCGTTCGCCCGACTGACGGCCGGTCGTGCAGGCGCCAGCCTCGCTACCCGAAAAGCGCTTGTCGCTCGACACGGTACGCGCCAGCGCCGGGCCGTGGTCGAGCTTGCGGTCGACGACGATCGTCGCGGTCCACTGGCAGCGCTGGCCGTCCATGCGGTTGGGCGTCTTTGCACCGATGGTCTTTGTGCGGATGTCGGCACGGGCGGTGTAGGTGGCACCGACCTGATTACCATGATGCTCGACCGACACATTGTGGGTCGCGGCGGCGGCAAGCGCCATAAGGATCAAACTCATTTCATTCTCCTGCTGTGACGCCGCGCTTTGTTGCCCGGTCGTCACGAAGGCATGTAGGTTTCGACTGTTGCTGCTTCTTTTCCGGTTGATGATGAATGGCGACATGAGGGTCGGATATGCAGGGTGCTGGGTCATGACAGGGTCATCGTGACGCGTCAGCCGCAAAGTTCACACCGTTCTTGCCCCGTATTTCTGGCCGATTTTGCGAAAAAAAGGTCATGGCAACGCGCCACGCAAGCGACAGTGACGCGTCAATTGGGTGCCGGTGACGCGACGGTCGGGTCATGGGGACGCGTCATCCGGGTCATCAGGACGCGACAGTCGGGGCATGATTTCATGCGGTGGTCGAGGCGCGGAGACAGGCGGCATCATCCGGCAGGATAGAGCAGAGAAAGTTCAAATAGGAAAGAAGTGGTTGCTGAACGTTTCTGCTGGCCATTGCGACTTGCAAGCCTGCGTCGATCCGCCACTATGAACTTGAGGAATGCAGGAGGGATATCATCATGTTCGCCCTTTTTCTTCTGTTGCAGGCAGCCGCGCCCGATATTGTCGTGACGGGCGAGAGGCTGGTCGAAGAGCAGGCGAAATGCGCGCGCGGCGAATGCACGCCACTGCGCGATGCGCAGGCGACGATCGCCCTGGCCGAGCAGCAGTTCCGCAATGGCGAATATGTGCATGCCAAGGGGCTGCTGGCCGCGGCGATCAGCCGCAACAAGGACAGAGGCGCGGAGGCGCCGCGAGCGGTTGCCGCCATCTATGAAGCGATGGCGACGGTGTCGCTGCATGAGGGCGATCAGGATGATTATCGCCACGCGGTGGCGGGGCAGGTGAAGACGCTGCGCGACAATCTGCCAGCGGATGATGTGGCGGTGCAGGCATCGGCCACGGCGCTGGGCGACATGTGGATCAAGCTGGGCCGCTATCGGCAGGCGGAATCGACCTTCCGTGGAATAGAGGAGCAGGCGCTGGCCGAAGGGCGCGCCTATCCGGCGATGATGGCCGGGATGAAGCGGGTGTGGCTGGCTGGCGCGCTGGGCAAGATGCGCGATGCGCGTATGATGCTGGACGCGCTGGAGCGGCGCCCGATCGCGCAGGAGCCAGGCTTTCGCACTGCCCTGCGCGTGGTGCGACTGCGACTGGCGGTGCGGGCCGGCGACGATGCGGAAATCACCCGGCTGGCCGAAACGATCGGCACGGACCAGGGTGGCCCGCCGGTGCTGATCTGGCAACCATCCTATCCCGGTAGTGCGGCGGTCGAGGCGAATAATAGTGCCCGGACCTTTGATCTCGTGGATGCGGTTCCGATCAATTCGTCCGACCTAGCCAGCATCCAGTGGGTGGATGTGGGCTTCTGGATCCGGCCGGATGGGCATACCGAGGAAGCGGAGATATTGCGGGGGTCGCGCGCGCCTGCCTGGGCGCCGGCAATCCTGAAGCAGGTAGCGGGGCGACGCTATGCTGCGAGTGCGAAAGCGGGAGAGGGGGATGCATCCGGCAGCTATCGGATCGAGCGTGTCACGCCCAAATATCAATATGTGGTTCCCAAAGGATCGGTGATCCGGCGTCGGGTTCCGGCAGCCGGCTTCGAGATACTGGACCTGACCGCATCGGAAGCGGCGATGCCGCCGCCCGGCGAATAAGGCCGGGTATGGGCATAGCGGTTCATGTGACAGGGTAGCTGACAGAAAGGAAGGAAATCATCATGTTCGCCCTTTTGCTTCTGGTGCAGGCGGCCTCGCCCGATATCGTCGTGACGGGCCAGCGGCTGGTCGAGGAGCAGGCAAAATGCGTGCGCGGCGAATGCACGCCGCTGCGCGATGCGCAGGCGACGATCGCGCTGGCCGAGCAACGGTTCCGCAATGGCGAATATATGCAGGCTAAGGGGCTGCTGGCCGCAGCGATCAGCCGCAACAAGAACAAGGGGGCGGAGGCGCCGCGAGCGGTTGCCGCCATCTATGAAGCGATGGCGACGGTGTCGCTGCATGAGGGCGATCAGGATGATTATCGCCGCGCGGTGGCAGGGCAGGTCAAGACGCTGCGCGACAATCTGCCGGCGGACGATGTGGCGGTGCAGGCATCGGCCACGGCGTTGGGCGACATGTGGATCAAGCTCGGAAAATTTCGCCAGGCGGACGCCAGCTTTCACGCGATCGAGGATCAGGCGCTGGCCGAAGGGCGCGCCTATCCGGCGATGATGGCCGGGATGAAGCGGGTGTGGTTGGCCGGCGCGCTGGGGAAGGCGCGCGAGGCGAGCATTATGCTGGATGCATTGGAGCAGCGGCCGATTGCGCAGGAACCGGGATTTCGCACCGCCCTGCGCGTGGTGCGCCTGCGCCTGGCGGTGCGGGCCGGCGACGATGCGGAGATCACCCGCCTGGCCGGAACCATCGCAGCGGACCAGGGCGGGCCGCCGGTCCTGGTTTGGCAACCGCCCTATCCGGGGGATGCGATGGCCGAGGCCAGCAATAATGTTCGGGCCTTTGGCGGCGTCGATGTGACGTCGGTCCGATCCACCGATGTGGCCAGCATCCAGTGGGTGGATGTGGGCTTCTGGGTTCGACCAGATGGGCATACCGAGGAAGCGGAAATCTTGCGCGGGTCGCGCGCGCCTGCCTGGGCGCCGGCGATCCTGAAACAGGTTGCGGGACGGCGCTATGCGGCGAACGCCAAGGTTGGCGAGGAAGATGGGCCTGGTAGCTATCGGATCGAGCGGGTGACCCGCAAGAACCTATATGCGACCCCGGTCGGGTCGAATATCCGGCGCCGGGTGGCTGCACCGGGCTTCGAGATATTGGACCTGACCGCATCGGAGGCCGCCATGTCCCCGCCGGGCGAATGAGGCAGGGGCAGCAGCGCAAAGTGCTTTCCACCCCGGAGGGCAGGCTCTAAAGGCCCGCGCTCATCATTTTTCGAGACGGGAAGCCAGCGATGATTCAACCGGGTGCGACGTTCAAGGACAATCTCCAGCTGCTGCCGCCGATCGACGGCATTGCCCGCATCGACCTGAAGGATGCGACCGGCACGGTCGTGGCCAGCATCGAGAACCAGCCGGGCAAGCAGGGATCGTTGGCGGTCTATGCCTATTTGCAGAAGGTGTTCGGCACGCTGGACGCGGCGGCGGCCGAGCATGGGCTGACGGTGTTTGCCGAACATACGGCGGACGCTCGCAATCGGCCGGGCGCGCACCCCAATGTCGATCGGTTGATCGCGATCGTGGACGGCGGCGATGCGCTGGCGATCGGGGTGGTTGCGGGCTGAACGAGCCGGGTAAATTATTGCCTCGACGCGCCATTTCTTTTGCCGCTGTCGGGGCATGACGCAGGGCCTGCCAGGTCGGGCGGGCGAAATCGGATGAGGGCAGGTTGCTTCGAAAGGCCCTCACCCTCCCACGCCTGCGGCGCGGCCGCCTTCCTCTCCCGTTCACGGGAGAGGGGAATTGGCAATGGCCGGGATGGGTGTGAACAAGACATTCCTCCCCGGCACGGGGAGGGGGACCGCTCGCGTAGCGAGTGGTGGAGGGGCACAGGCCGGATAGCTCAGCGCTAAGAGGCTCCTGCCCCTCCGTCAGCGCTTCGCGCTGCCACCTCCCCGTGCCGGGGAGGAATGTCAGCTTCTGGTCGTTTTCTCCCCGCGCGGCGGTGAGGAACAGAGCGCAGGCTTACCCCGCCGCCTTGGCCAGCCCCTTCGACAGTTGCAGCGCGCCGTTGAGGCGGGCGGCGGGGTCGGGCCAGGCGCGGGTGACGACGACCTTGCTGTCCGGGCGGAGGCGGGCGACGCCGTCGAGGCGCTGGACATAGGCGACGAGGCCCGCGGGGTTGGGGAAGCGATCCTCGAAGAAGCTGACCAGCGCGCCTTTTGGCCCGACATCGATCTTGGCGATATTGGCCTTGAGGCAATTCTGCTTGATCTCGATGATCTTGAGCAGGTTCTGGGTCGGGGCGGGCAGCTTGCCGAAGCGGTCGATCAGTTCGGCGGCGAAGGCCTCCAGACCCTGGCGGTCCTCCAGCTCGTTGATGCGGCGATAGAGGCCCATGCGCAGGTCGAGATCCGGCACGAATTCTTCCGGGATCATGATCGGCGCGTCGACGCTGATCTGTGGCGAGAAGCTGTCGCGGCGTGCTTCGAGGCCGGCGCCGCCGGCCTTGGCGTCCATGATCGCGTCCTCCAGCATCGACTGGTACAGCTCGAAGCCGACCTCCTTGATATGACCCGACTGTTCGTCGCCGACGAGATTGCCGGCGCCGCGAATGTCGAGATCGTGGGAAGCAAGCTGGAAGCCGGCGCCGAGCGTATCGAGATCGGACAGCACCTTGAGCCGCTTTTCCGCGGTTTCGGTGATGATGCGGTTGGCGGGCGTGGTGAAATAGGCATAGGCGCGCGTCTTCGACCGGCCGACGCGGCCGCGCAGCTGGTAGAGCTGGGCAAGGCCGAAGCGGTCGGCGCGGTGGATGATGAGCGTGTTGGCGCTGGGGATGTCGAGGCCGGATTCGACGATGGTGGTGGAAAGCAGCACGTCATAGCGCTTGTCGTAGAAGGCGGACATGCGCTCCTCGACATCGGTGGCGCTCATCTGGCCATGGGCGACGATCGGCTTCACCTCGGGCACTTCGGTGCGCAGGAACTCCTCGACCTCGGTCAGGTCGGAGATGCGCGGCACGACGAAGAAGCTCTGGCCGCCGCGATAATGTTCGCGCAGCAGCGCCTCGCGGATGACGACGCCGTCCCAGGGCATGATGTAGGTGCGCACCGCCAGGCGATCGACCGGCGGGGTCTGGATGACCGAGAGTTCGCGCAGGCCCGACATGGCCATCTGCAAGGTGCGGGGGATGGGCGTGGCGGTCAGGGTGAGGACATGGACGTCGGTCTTCAGGGACTTCAAGCGTTCCTTGTGGGTGACGCCGAAGCGCTGTTCCTCATCGACGATGACGAGGCCGAGGCGCTTGAACTCCAGCCCCTTGGCGAGCAGGGCGTGGGTGCCCACGACAATGTCGATCGTGCCGTCGGCGAGGCCCGCCTTGGTCGCCTTTGCCTCCTTGTCGGGGACGAGGCGGGAAAGACGGGCGATTTCCAGCGGGAAGCCGCGGAAGCGCTCGATGAAATTCATGTGATGCTGGCGCGCGAGCAGGGTGGTGGGGCAGATCACCACCACCTGCATCCCGGCCATAGCGGCGACGAAGGCGGCGCGCAGCGCGACCTCGGTCTTGCCGAAGCCGACATCGCCGCAGACGAGCCGGTCCATCGGGCGGCCGGCGCCCAGATCCTCGATGACATCACCGATCGCGCGGTCCTGGTCGTCGGTTTCCTGATAGGGGAAGCGGTCGACGAAGGCGGGATAGCCGGCGGCGTCCGGCTCGGCGATTTCGGCCGGGCGCAGGGCGCGTTCGGCGGCGGTCTTGAGCAGTTCGCCCGCAATCTCGCGGATCCGCTCCTTCATCCGCGCCTTGCGCCGCTGCCAGGCCTCGCCGCCCAGCTTGTCGAGGCTCACGCCCTCGCTGTCGGAGCCGTAGCGCGAGAGGACTTCGAGATTTTCGACCGGCACATAGAGCTTGTCGCCGCCGGCATAGGAGAGGGCGACGCAGTCATGCGCGGTCTTGCTGACCGGGATCTGGGTCAGCCCCTCATAGCGGCCGATGCCATGGTCCATATGGACGACGAGGTCGCCGGGCGAGAGGGTGGCGAGTTCGGCGAGGAAGGCGTCGGCGCTCTTCTTGCGCTTGGCGCGGCGGACGAGGCGATCGCCCAGCATATCCTGTTCGGTGAGGACGGCGACGTCGGGCGCGGTGAAGCCATGGTCGAGGCCGAGCACGGTGAGGACGGCGCTGCCACCGGCCGCTGTGCCAAGCGCCTCCTGCCAGCTGTCGGCGGCGGCGAGGCGGGCGACGCCATGATCGGCGAGCAGGCCCGACAGACGCTCGCGCGCGCCGGCCGAATAGCTGGCGATCACCACCTTCTTCTTGGTGCGGCGCAGGGCGTCGATATGCTTGCCGACCGCCTCATAGACATTGACGTTCTGCGCGCGTTCGGGCGCGAAATCGCGCGGGCCGTCGACGGCGAAGTCGAGGACGGTGGCGCTTTCGGGCTCGTGGAAGGGGGTGGTGGCGTGCATAGGCCAGCTGGCGGCGGCGGCATCCCACTCGGCGGCGTCGAGATAGAGGGCGTGCGGCGCGAGCGGGCGATAGGCGCCTGGATCGGCCGATTTCGCGGCGATGCGGTTGGCATGATAGTCGCGGATCGCCTCGAACCGGGAGTCAGCTGCGCCGACCACGCCATGGTCGCGGACGATGATCGCGTCATCGCCCAGATGCTCGGTCAGCGGAACCAGCTTTTCCTCGAACAAAGGCAGCCAATGTTCCATGCCGGCGAGGCGCCGGCCTTCGCTCACCGCCTGATAGAGCGGGTCGCCGGTCGCGGTCGCGCCGAAGGTTTCGCGATAGCGGCCACGGAAGCGCTTGATCGTGTCTTCGTCGAGCAGCGCTTCGGATGCAGGGAGCAGGGTGAAGCCGTCGACGCTGCCGGTGGTGCGCTGGTCGGTCGGGTCGAAGCGGCGCACCGTCTCGATCTCGTCGCCGAAGAAGTCGAGGCGCAGCGGCTGGTCCTCGCCGCCGGGGAACAGGTCGACGATGCCGCCGCGAATGGCGAACTCGCCGCGATCATGGACGGTGTCGGTGCGGACATAGCCGTTGGATTGCAGCATGTCGGCGAGGCGCGTGATCGCGATCCGCTCCTTGGGCGCGAGGCGCGCGACCAACTGGCGGACGCGGAACGGGGTGAGGGTGCGCTGGGTCAGGGCGTTGAGGGTGGTGAGGACCAGCTGCGGCCCTTTTGGTTTTGCCTGGAGCGCATGAAGGCCGGCAAGACGCGCCGACGCAGTGCGGAGCGAGGGGCTGGCCCGGTCATAGGGCAGGCAGTCCCAGGCGGGAATTTCGATGAGCTCGATCTCTGGCGCGAAATAATGGGCGGTCTCGGCGACCGCGCGCATCAGTTGCTCGTCCGAGGCGACGAAGACGGCACGCGTCGCATCCGAACCATGGGCCGCGCGGGCAATGTCCGCCAGCAGCCAGGGCTGGAAGCCGGCCGGCACGCCGGACAAGGTGAGCGGCGCCTTCGCCTTCAGGATTTTCTGGAGATCGGTCATGTTTCTACTTCCTTCCTCCCCCTTGGGGGGAGGGGGACCGGCGAAGCCGGTGGAGGGGTGTTACGCTCTCGAGAGGTTGACACCCCTCCGTCTGGCCTGCGGCCAGCCACCTCCCCTGCCAGGGGAGGATGGCTTCAGTTCTCGATCTTGACGAAATCGAGCTTCAGGAACTGGTCCATCATCGGGCCCTTCCATTCTTCGGGCACGGGGATGGTGCCGAGCGCCCAGCCGATGATGTCGGCATCCTGTTCGTCCATGAAACGCTCGAACCAGGCGATCTGCTCTTCGTTCCAGGTCGCATGGTAGCGTTCGAAGAAGCCGCCGACCGTGTAATCCGCCTCGCGCGTGCCCCGGTGCCAGGCGCGGAATTTCAGGCGACGCATCAGCGGGTTGTCGTTCACAATTTGTTCCTTTAACGGACGTGCCGAAACAGCCGATCGGATATTTGAATGACCGTCCCGGCTGCGTTAGAGAAGCCTCAGATAGCCATGCGACCCGATATTCTCAATCCGCTCTTTGCCGAAATCTCCGCGCTCAAGGGCATTGGCCCGGCGCTGGCCCGTCCGCTCGAACGGCTGGGGCTGGCGCGGGCAGTCGATGTCGCCTTTCACCTGCCAGTCAATTATGTCGATCGGAAACTGATCGACGAACTGGACATGGCGGACGCCGGCAAGGTGATCGGCATCATGCTGACCCCGGTCGATTATCGCGCCAGTGGCAATGCGCGCGCGCCGTTCCGGGTGCAGGCGCTGGACGCCCATGGCAATGCCGTCTCCCTCGTCTATTTCGGCCGCAACAGCGCCTGGCCGCGCAAGCTGTTGCCGCTCAACGAAGCGAAATTCGTGTCGGGCAAGCTGGAAGCCTATGGCGACAATCTGCAGATGGTCCATCCCGACTATGTGTTGCCGCCCGAGGAGGCCGACACCGTGCCGGCGCGCGAAAGCGTCTATGGCCTGTCGGAAGGGCTGACCAACAACCGGATGCGCGACCTAGTGGGGCAGGCGCTGGCCCGTGCGCCCGAACTGCCCGAATGGATCGAGCCGAGCCTGCTGGCGAGCAAGGGCTGGCCGGCCTGGCGCGCGGCGCTGGAGCGTTTCCATGCCGACCCGACCGACGCGCAGGCGCGCGAGCGGCTGGCCTATGACGAGATCTTTGCCGGGCAGCTGGCGCTGATGCTGGTGCGGCAATCGTCGCGGCGGCGGCGCGGCGTGCCGATCAGCGGCGACGGGCGCCTGCGGGCGATGCTGAAGCTGCCTTTCGCCCCAACCGGTGCCCAGCGCCGCGCGATCGGCGAGATCGAGGGCGACATGGCGCAGGCGACGCCGATGCTGCGGCTGCTGCAGGGCGATGTCGGATCGGGCAAGACGCTGGTGGCGCTGATGGCGCTGCTGAACGCGGTCGAGGCCGGGATGCAGGGCGCGATGCTGGCACCGACCGAAATATTGGCGCGGCAACATCATGAGACGCTGCGCAAGATGGCGTCGGGTCTTCCGATCGAGATCGCGATCCTGACCGGGCGCGAGAAGGGGAAGGTGCGCGAGGCGACGCTGATGGGGCTGGCCGATGGCAGCATCCACATCCTGGTCGGCACCCACGCGATCTTTCAGGAGAAGGTGCAGTATAAGGCGCTGGGCCTGGCCGTGATCGACGAGCAGCATCGCTTCGGCGTGGCGCAGCGGATGATGCTGGCCAGCAAGGCCGAGCGATCGCCGCATCTGCTGGTGATGACGGCGACGCCGATCCCGCGCACGCTGACCCTGACCTATTATGGCGAGATGGACGTGTCGCGGCTGGACGAGATGCCGCCGGGCCGCCAGCCGATCCAGACTTTGGTGATGTCCGCCAACCGGCTGGACGAGGTGGTCGAGGGGCTAGCCCGCCATGTCGAGGGCGGCGGGCAGGCCTATTGGGTGTGCCCGCTGGTCGAGGAGAGCGAGACAAGTGACCAGGCGGCGGCCGAGATGCGCGCCGAGACGCTGCGCCAGCGCTTCGGCGACCGGGTGGGGCTGGTCCATGGCAAGATGAAGGGGCCGGACAAGGATGCGGCGATGGAGGCCTTTGCCGGCAATCGCACCCAGATATTGGTGGCGACCACGGTGATCGAGGTCGGCGTCGACGTGCCCAATTCGAGCCTGATCATCATCGAGGGGGCGGAGCGTTTTGGGCTGGCGCAGCTGCATCAGCTGCGCGGCCGGGTGGGGCGCGGCGACAAGCCGTCGGTCTGCCTGCTGCTGCGCGGCAATGCGCTGGGCGAGACGTCGCGGGCGCGGCTGGCGCTGATGCGCGAGACCAATGACGGCTTCCGGATCGCCGAGGAGGATCTGAAGCTGCGCGGTGCGGGCGAGGTGCTGGGCACGCGCCAGTCGGGTGAGGCGGAGCTGAAGATCGCGACGCCCGAACATGTGTCGGCATTGGTGGACGCCGCGCGCGACGACGCCCATCTGCTGATCGACCGCGACGGTGGGCTGGACAGCGAGCGGGGACAGGCGGCGCGCACCTGTCTCTATCTGTTCGAAAAGGATGCCGCGGTGGGGTTGCTGCGGGGGGGGTGAGCGGCGCGGCCGTTCCCTTGACAGTATTGCTCGCATAGGACACCCCGTGGCGATGACGCCAGAACCGATCCAAAAGCTGAGCCGACGCGGCATTGCGGTCGAGATCGTGGCCTTTGTCGGCTTCGCGCTGCTGGCCAAATATGGGTTGAGCCTGCTCTTCTGGCGCTATGCCGGCCCGGTGTCGCTGCTGCTGACGCTGTATATGCGTTTTTGCGGCCTGAGCTGGTCGGCGATGGGATTGATCCCGCTGCCGGGATGGAGGGCCAAACTGATGGTCCTGCCCAAGGCGGGGTTGACGCTGCTGGCCTTTGCCATCGTCGTTGCACTGGTGACAATCGTCGGGCCGGCGATTGGACTGGCGTTCCTGGCGAAGGAATCCGCTGGCGTAGCCGATCGCTGGGGCGCGGTGGCGGGGAGCCTGCCGCATTTTCTGTTGTGGATCGGCATCGTGTGGAGCGCGGCGGCCTTTGGTGAGGAGATGTTCTTTCGCGGCTATCTGATCACTCGGTTGCAGGCGCTGTTCCCGGCCGGCCGCGTGGGTGCAGCGATGGCCGTACTCCTGTCCGCGCTGATCTTTGGCTATGGCCATTTCTATTATCAGGGGTGGCGCGGGGCGATCATGACTGGTGGGATCGGTCTGGCGTTCGGGGCGATGTTCCTGTTGTTCCGGCGCAATCTGTGGCCGTTGATCCTGTTGCACGGCGTCATCGACACGCTGACCTTCACCGCCATATTCATGCGATGGAAGTAGCGATCGGCCAAGGCTTCATCCTGTAAGGCGTGATCACAATCTCTGCTGCATCTGCGAAACAAAATGCGGGGCGGTCGCGTTGCCCCTGGCATGACCGACATCAGCCTGACCCATATCACGCCGATGGCCGCGCTTTCGATCGCGCTGTCGGTGGTCGTCGCCTTCGCCGTTCACGGCGCGCTTTACTGGATTGCGGTGCGGCTGGTGAAGCGCGCGCGGATCGAGCCGCTGCTGTTGCCGGCCATCTTCCAGCCGACGCGCTGGCTGGTGGTGCTGCTGGCTCTGGGCGCGGGGCTCAAGTCGATCGAGATGGGGCCGCGGATCGAGGATATCTGGTCGATCGGGGCACGGATGATATTCGCGCTGCTGGTCGGCTGGCTGGTGTTTCGCGCCATGCGGGCGGGCAAGGCGATGCTGGAGGCACGCGCCGACATCAGCGTCGAGGATAATCTGAAGGCGCGGCGGCAGCGCACCAAGATCAGCATCCTCTATCGCATCTGTCAGTGCATTGTCGGCTTCTTCGTGATCGCGATGATGCTGATCGCCATTCCGGGCGTGCGCACGATCGGCGTGTCGCTGATGGCGTCGGCGGGCCTTGCTGCGCTGGCGGTGGGCGCAGCGGCGCAACCGGCGCTCAAGAATTTGATCGCGGGCATCCAGATGGCCTTTTCCGAGCCGATCCGGCTGGACGATGTCGTCATCATCGAAGGGGAATGGGGGCGGATCGAGGAGATCAGGCTGACCTATGTGATCGTGCGCATCTGGGACGACCGGCGCATGGTGGTGCCAGTATCCTATTTCCTGGAGAAGCCGTTCCAGAACTGGACCACCAGCACGTCGGACCTGCTGGGCACGGTTTTCCTCTATGTCGATCCGACCGCGGATATCGAGCGGATCCGCGCGCGCTTCGTCGAGGCGGTGAAGGCGAACGGGCGCTGGGACGGGCGGGTGGCGATCTTGCAGGTGACCGACCATCGCGCCGATGCGCTGGAACTGCGTGGGCTGCTGTCGGCGCGCAATGCTGGGATCGCCTT
This sequence comes from Sphingobium sp. MP9-4, assembly GCF_005281675.1. Lineage (NCBI taxonomy): Bacteria > Pseudomonadati > Pseudomonadota > Alphaproteobacteria > Sphingomonadales > Sphingobiaceae > Sphingobium > Sphingobium sp. MP9-4. The sequence continues at coordinate 17,462 of NZ_LUFI01000039.1, forward strand.
TGACCTGCGCTGCGAGGTGCGCGAGGCGATGCTGACCTTCCTGCGGACCGACATGCCCGAGGCGCTGGTGCGCGGGCGTCAGACGCTGGAGAGGGATGAAGCCTTTACCAGGCGGTCCGGCGTGGCGGGATGAGCGCCATCATGGCGTCATAGCCTGCGGTCGGGATCGGCTCGACAAATTCGAGGCCGATCCGGCCTTCCTCGCTCCAGCGGACGAGAGCGCGACGATCCTTGAGCACCGGTAGCCAGATCAGCACCCGGCCGCTCAGCGCGAGCAACTCTTCCGTGCGGCACATCAGGCCGAGTGGCGAGATGTTGATGATCCGTACGCCATGGGTGCGGCCGTCCGCTGTGATATGGCTGACCATGTCGACCAGGTCGCGCGCCACCCGCCGCTGATCGACGGAAGGGTCGCGCGACCGCATGACATGGCCAAGATTGGCGAAAACCGAGGAGGACATGGGTTTCAGCCTAGCGGGCGGAAAGTGGAGGCTTTCCTACCTGGTAGCGTTAACTCGACTGAAACCCTGTTTGTCCTCAGGCGGTGACCAGGCCGTGCTTCTTGGCGCCGAAGCTCAGCTTGTCGCCGACCTTGAGCGTGACGGCGGGGTCGGTGACGACTTCACCATTCACCTTGATCGCGCCCTCGGCCAGCTTGCGGCGGACTTCCTTGTTGGAGGTCGCAAAGCCAAGGCCGGTGGTCGCCTGGATGACGGTCAGCCCCTCGGCGCCGAGCGCAACGGTCGGCAGATTGGCGTCCGACGCGCCTTCCTCGAAGGTCTTGCGCGCGGTTTCGGCGGCGAGAGCGGCGGCTTCGGCGCCACGGCAGAGCGCGGTTGCCTCGTTCGCCAGGATCTTCTTGGCCTCATTGATCTCCGCGCCCTGCAGCGCGGCGAGACGGTTGACCTCATCCATCGGCAGATCGGTGAACAGGCGCAGCCGGTTGAACACGTCGGCGTCGGCGGTGTTGCGCCAGAACTGCCAATAATCATAGTCGGACAGCTGGTCCTGGTTCAGCCAGACGGCGCCGCCCACGGTCTTGCCCATCTTGGTCCCGTCGGCATTGGTCAGCAGCGGCGTGGTGAGGCCGAACACCTGGGTGCCATCGACGCGGCGGGCCAGTTCGACGCCGTTGACGATATTGCCCCACTGGTCCGATCCGCCCATCTGCAGGCGGCAATCGCTGCGGCGCGACAGCTCCAGGAAGTCATAGGCCTGGAGGATCATGTAGTTGAATTCGAGGAAGCTGAGCGACTGCTCACGGTCGAGGCGCAGCTTGACGCTGTCGAAGCTCAGCATCCGGTTGACCGAGAAATGCTGGCCGATGTCGCGCAGGAACGGGATATATTCGAGCTTGTCGAGCCAGTCGGCATTGTCGACCATGATCGCGTCGGTCGGGCCGTCGCCAAAGGTCAGGAAGCGTTCGAACACGCGCTTGATGCTGGCGACATTTTCCTGGATCAGGTCGACGGTCAGCAGCTTGCGCGCTTCATCCTTGAAGCTGGGATCGCCGATCTTGCCGGTGCCACCGCCCATCAGGACGATCGGCTTGTGACCCGCCTTCTGCAGCTGGCGCAGCATCATGATCGACACGAGATGGCCGACATGGAGCGACGGCGCGGTCGGGTCGAAGCCGATATAGCCCGGCACCACCTGTTTGGCGGCCATGGCATCAAGCCCTTCCGCGTCGGTCAGCTGGTGGATGTAGCCGCGTGCTTCGAGCAGGCGGAGGAGATCGGACTGATAGTTGCTCATGACGCGCGCCTGTAGCATTGGGGCAGCAACTGGAAAAGAGGCGGAGTTTTCGATCATGTTGGCAATCGGTCTGATGTCCGGCACCTCGCGCGACGGGATCGACGCCGCGCTGATCGAGACGGACGGCGAGGGGCAGGCCGAGGCAATCATTTTCCACGCCCAGCCCTACAGCGATGATTTCCGCGAACGGCTGGCCGCTGCCTGCGCGCGGGCAATGGCGATGGACGCGCCGGGCGAGGACCCGCTGATCCGGGCGGTGGAGATGGACCTTACCAATTTCCATATCGATGCGATCGCCGACATGCTGGGCCGCAGCGGGCATGTGGCGGAGGATATCGGGGTGATCGGCTTTCATGGCCATACCGTTGCCCACCGGCCTGAGCGGCGCTGGACCTGGCAGATTGGTGACGGCGCGGTGCTGGCCGGCGCGTTCGGCATTCCCGTGGTCGCCGACCTGCGCAGCGCCGATGTGCGCGCGGGCGGGCAGGGCGCGCCGCTGATGCCGGTCTATCATCGGGCATTGTCCGATGGTCTGGCAAAGCCGGTCGGCATCCTCAATCTGGGCGGGGTGGCGAACATCACCGCGGTTGGATCGGACGGCAGCCTGGTTGCCTTCGACACCGGGATGGCGAGCGGCCTGATCGACAACTGGATGCAGGCGCATGGCGACGCGGCCTATGATGCGGGCGGCGCGACCGCCGCGCGGGGCCAGGTGGACGAGGCGCGGCTGGCGGCGATGATGGCCGATCCCTGGTTCGCCGCGCCGCCGCCCAAGAGCATCGACCGCGAGGCCTTCACCATCGCGCCGGTCGAGGGACTGTCGCTGGCGGATGGGGCGGCGACGCTGACCGCCTTTTCCGCGCAGGCGGTGGCGCGCGGTGTCGACCATCTGCCCGAGCGGCCGGCGCGCATCTATGTGGCGGGCGGCGGGCGTCATAATGCCACGCTGATGGCGATGCTGGCGGCGCGGACCGGCGCCGATGTCCGCTCGGTCGACGAACTGGGCTGGGATGGCGACGCGCTGGAGGCGCAGGGCTTTGCCTATATGGCCGTGCGCCACCTCAATGGCCTGCCGATCAGCTTTCCCGGCACCACCGGCGCGCCTGAACCGATGACCGGCGGCGTGTTGTTCCAGCCCTGAAAAAGGGGGATGGGGCGACCGGGCGCCGCCCCTGATCCTTATTGCCGCAGGCGCTCGATCGCCTGGGCAAGGGCGACATAGAGCTTGCCCATGTCGGACGAGAGGATGGCGACGCCCAGGGCATTGCCGTCGCGCGCCGACAGGATGATCCGCAGCATCGCCTCGAAATCGTGGATGTAGCGGTTCACATGCTCGCGGAAATCGGCGTCATTGTCATAATGGAGCGCGATTTCGCGGGACTCGCCGGCGTCGAGCAGCTTGACCGCCCGGCGGGTGAAGACGCCGCGATCGCCCTTGAGATAGGCCGACCAGTTGGTGTCGGTCACATCGTTGGACAGGATCTTGGCGACGTCGATCGCGGTGCTGTTGAGCGATTCGATCAGCAGGGCGGAGCGGCGGGAGAAATGGTCGCGATCGCGTTCCTCGGCCGCGCGGCCGGCTTCCTCGATCCTCTGTTCCAGCCCGGCGCTGGTATCGGCGATCGTCATCAACTGGCGGGTCAGCCGGTCCGAAGCATTGTGCGCGGCGCGCACGGCCTCTTCCGCGACATCGGCCAGCTTCTCGATCTGGGCCGAAACCTGATCGCCGACGGCCTGCTGCATCGCTTGCTCGCTGGCTTCGGCCAGGTTCTGCACCGCGTCGGGGATGGCGCGGCCGAGCGCCTGACGGGCGCGCTCGGCGGCCTGTTCGGCGGTGTCCTTGACGCGGAGCAGGGCGGTGATGAGCAGCGGGCCGGCACCTTCGGTGATGCGGGTCGTGTCCTCATGCGCGGCGTCGAGCGCGGTGCGCAGCTTTTCCACCAGCTCGCGGTTGGATTCGATGCCGCTTTGCGTGCTCTCCAGCCATTCGGAGAGACGGCGACCCTGGCCGCGCAGCATCTCTTCGGCTTCCTGGGTGCGGCCGACCAGCGCTTCCGAAATGGCTTCGAGCCGTTCCAGTTCGGGCGTTGCGGCGCCCAGCATGGCGCGGCTGGTTTCCAGCCGTGCGTCGAAGCGGGCGAGCGCGCCGGGATAGGTTTCATCCAGTTCGCGAACGCTCGAATCGAGCGCCACCATCAGCGTTTCGGCATTGCCGATCAGCTTTTCGGCGGTGGTGCCGCCGTCATGCAGCGCCGTGTCGATCCGGCGGGTTTCCTCGGTCAGGCGGGTCAGCGCGTCGGTCAGCTTCTGGCTGCGGGCGAGGGCATTATCCTCCAGGGCGGCAAAGCGGGCCTCGGCCTGGTCGATCGTCTGGTTGAGCGTGCCGTGCAGCCCGGCCATCAGGCTGCGCTGTCCTTCGACCAGATCGTTGATCTGGTGCAGGCGGCTTTCGACCTCGCCAATATCGTCGGCAAGGCCGGCGACGGTATCGGTGCCGATCGCGGCGATGCTGTCGCGCGAACGGGTGATTAGGCTGTCCAGTGCGCCGGCCTGATCGCGCAGCCCGGCATCGGTCAGGGCGAGCGTTTCGCGGGCCTGGAGCAGGGTGGCGTCGAGCCGCTGGCGCAGATCGTCCTCGATCGAGCCAAGATCCTGGCCCAGCGCGGCGAGCGCATTCTGGCTGGTGGCGGTGATGCTGGCCTGGGCACGGGCGACCAGCGCTTCCAGCGTGGCACGCTGGGTCGAAAGCCCTTCCTGCGCGCGCTCCATCGTGTCGCGCACCTGATCCATCGAGGTTTCGAGGCGACCGCGCAGCGATGCCTCGACCAGATCGAGATCCTGGGTGAGGGCGCGAACCGCACCATCGCTGGTTTCGCCGAGCGACAGGGCAACGCGATTGACCAGCACGTCCAGTGCGGCCGACTGGGCATCGATGTCCTGCCGGGTCTGGTCCATGGCGGCGCGCGCGCTCTGCGCCGATGTCTCGATCCGCCCGGCGGCGATGTCGGCCAGGCCGTTGACCTCGTCGGTGGCGCTGCGGGTCGTCTCCTGCAACTGGCCTAGCTGGCTCGACAGGCTCTTGGTCGCGGACAGGGTGCGGGTGCGGGTGTCGTCGGACAGTTCGCCCAGCGCGTGGAGGCGCGCTTCGAGCGTGTCGATCCGTTCGGCCAGCGCCTGACCATTGTCCATGATCTGCGCGGCCATGCGCACGGCCCGTTCTTCGAGTTGAGGCATGGCGGCGATCAGCGCGTCCATCCGCGCGACCAGAGCGGTGCCAGCACGCTCGGCGCTTTCGGCGCGATCGGCGGTGGTCTGGGCGCGGCCGGCGATCAGTTCGGCCGATGCCTCCATATTGCTGCTGGCGGCGGCGCCATAGCTGTCGAGCAGTTCGGCCTGATCCTGCATCGTCTGGCGTGCGGATTCGAGCCGGTCGGCGATCCGGCCGAGGCGCAGTTCGAGCAGTTCTGCCTCGGTCCGCAGCGCATGGGCGGTATCGAGATAGCGGCGCGATTCGGCGCGGCTGTTACGCACGATCAGCAGATAGGCGATGCCGAGCAGGCTGATCGGCACCAGCAGCGTGGCGACGAGCGCGGGCCAGGCGGCCGGGCCGGCGCGCCACTGATCCGATACGATCGTTGCCCAGAGCGCGAAGCCGAGCCAGAGCGCGGCCAGCAGGCCGAGCCCGATCCGGGCGTTGCGCACCAGCTTTTCGCCTTCCCCCTGCGCGTCGTCAGGGGCATCATCAATGTCCAGTACGGCCTGCTTCAATAGCAGGATGTCATCCGCGGCCGGCGCGTTGCCGGTCGCGTTTCCCTCGTCTCGCCAGAATTCGACGATTGTGCTGCCCCCATTCATGGGTGTGATCCTATCATCTTTTCCGTCTGCGCAAATGCCTTGTTACCAAAACTTAACGCAATTTCGATAGCTTCCGTCCCCATGTCCTATGATCCTGGCGCTCTTAATGCGGCATTGGCCGCCGCCGTCGGCGAAGACACGGTGCTGATCGCCGATCTGCGCGTGGCTTTCCTTGAAAGCGCGGAGCGCCATCTCGACCTGATGAGCCGGGCGCGCTGCGACGCCAATTGGGAATTGGCGGCCTGGCGCTTGAAAGGCCTGGCGGCGAGTTTCGGCCTGACCAGCCTGATGGCGCTGGCGGACGAGGCGGTCGAGGCCGCGCCGGGCGATCCGCGCGCCTTGCAGCGCTTGCGCAGCACGATCGCGCTGCTTCAGCAGGGCTGAAACCGGTGATTTGAAAGCGCCTGCTTGCGCTGCGTCGTTCGGCTTGCAAGAAGATCGTCGCAATCAAAACGGGTCGGTTTCCAGACAATATGACATTCGCGGCCATTCTCAGTGCCAGCCGGGCTTCAGGTGATTCGCCTGCAGCGCTTCGCGCCACCCTGCATTTCGCCGGCCAGACGCTGGTCGAATATCAGGCGCGACAGGCGGTCCGGGCCGGTGCGGACCGGATCATGATCCTGGTCAGCGTCATCACGCCGGCCATTTCGCAGGCGGTCGACCGGCTGAGCGCGGACGGCATTGCCGTCGCCCTGATCCGCGACATGGTGTCGATGGTGCGCGATGCGCCGCGCGACGCGGATGTGCTGCTGGTGGCTGATGGCGCGGTGGTGGCGCAGGGCCATTATGATGCGCTGGCGGGGCAGGCGGGCAATGCTTTGCTGGTCACTGACGACAGCCGCGCCAGTGCGCCGTTCGAGCGGATCGATGCGGGGCAGCGCTGGGCCGGGCTGGCGCGGATCAATCCGGCGCTGCTGTTCGGCACGCTGGACATGATCGGTGACTGGGATCTGGCGCTGACGCTGGTGCGATCGGCGGTGCAGGGCGGTGCGGTGCGAATCACCGTGCCGCAGGATGATCTGCTGGAAGGCCGAGTCGCGCTGGTCGACGGGCAGGAACAGGCGGACCTCGCCGCGCAGGCGGTGATGTCGACCGGCACGCGATCGGGATCGTCCAGCCGCGGCGGGATCGAACATTATTTGTTCGGGCCGCTCGCCCGGCTGCTCGGCCCTGCATTGATGCGGAGCCAGGTGCCGGCGATGCAGGTGCGGATCGGTTCGATCGCGCTGGCCGGCATTGCGTTGATGCCGCTGGAACTGGGCTGGCCGGGCACCGGGCTCAGCCTGTTGCTGCTGGCGCTGCTGCTGGCGGAACTGGCCGATCGACTGGATGAAATGGCGCTGCGCCGGCCGCCGAGCGGCTGGATCGCCTTTCTAGCGCCGGGGCTGGCGCTGATCGGCGTGATGCTGTCGGGCAGCGGGATGGTGCCCAACTATCTGGCGTTGCTGCTGGGCATCATCACGCTTGCCGATCGCTGGCGCCGGACCGGGGCGGCGCGCGCCTGGATGATCTTCACGCCCGGCACCGCGTTGCTGGTGCTGCTGCTAGCTCTGCTGACGGGGGCGGAGGCGCTTGGTTTCGACGTTGCCATGCTGGCGGCGATCGGATCGATTGGGGCGATCATCCTGTCGCGTCGGGGCGGATGATTTTTGTCGCATCGAGAGCGTTGATTTTGCTGTCAGGGTTTAGTGCATTTTAACGACGTGGGGTTATGCTGCCTTGCATGAGCGCCCACACGTCCCTTGCCGGATCCATCATGGCGGACAGCTGGCCCATGGCACATGTCATGGCCGGCATGTCGGCCGTGCCCGTCGGCCATGCGATTGATCTCGCCTTTTTCTTTCCGGTCGAGGACCGCGCGCGCCATGATGCGCTGATCGCGGAGACGCGCCGTCATCTGGGCGGATGCCTGACTGCGATCGAGACTGCGCTGAGGCTGAGCCTGGCGGGTGATCCTGCAATTGCGGCAGCGCTGGGACGTTGGCCCGATGGGCTATGCTGGCCGACCATCTGTGCGCAGCCGACCCTGCTGGGGCCGGCCTTGCTTGCCCATATGCAGATGCGTGCGGGGGTCAGCCTGTTGCTGCGGCAGATCGGGCGCCCCGATGGCGAGCAGCCGGAACAGCCCGAGGCCGAATCGATCCTGTCGTCGGACGATCCCGAAATTGGTGACGCGATCGTCGCGCTGGCGCTGGCCGAGGGGCAGTGGCAGGCGATGGGGGGCGAGGATCAGCCGATGCGGCCCGATCTGCCGGCCGAACATTTTGCCGAACTGGTATGGACTGCAGCGGCCTGTCTGGCGGCGGTGGTGCAGCGCACCGCGCTGGAGCCGGACAATCAATTGCTGGGCGCGTTCGAGCGGGCGGGCTGGGCGCTGCTTGCCAGCCATGACGAAAGCAATGGCCCGATCGCGGCGGCCGACCAGCTGGTGCGCCGGTTGGGGCCGCAGGCCGATGCGCCCGACCTTCTGGGCGCGGCGCTGGGGCAGCGGCGTTTCCTGCTGTTTGCGGCGCTGGCCGGGCGACGGCTGCGCCTAGGCACCGCGCAGGTGACGGACATATTGATCATGGGGCCGGTGATGCAGGTGGCGACACTGTGCCGGGCGCTGGGCGGAACCGGGGCGGATTATCGCCATCTGCTGCTGGCGCTACGGCCGGTGCGGCCGGGTCTGTCGGACGCGGTGATCGTGGCCGAGGCCGACCAATATCAATTGCTGAGCGACGTGAAGGCGGAAGCCGTGGTGGGCGCCCTGCGCGCGCCGGCCGCCTTCCGCGCGAAGCTCGATCATTTGCGGCGCGTCACCGGATGAACATGACGCTCCACCCCTCCATCGTCCGGGCAACGGCATCGGCGGACGGCACGCTATTGAGTGCCGATGCCCCGCTGCTCGCCTTGCAGCGGGAGGCGGGGAGCGATCTGCTGGGGCCGCTCGCCATTCCGCAACTGGCGGCTGTGGTGCGGTTGGCGGCGCGATTGGGCGTCACGGTGTCGCGGCCGGTGGTCGCGGCGGCGGAGCGCGGCGATATCGACATGTGGGTACGGGCGCGCAGCGACGAAGGGCCGGACGGGCGCATCGTGTCGCTGGCGGTGGTCGACTGGAGCGAGCGGCCGCCGCTTGCCAATACCGGCGATCATAGCCGGCGCGAGGCCGATCTGGCGGCGCTGGCCGATGGCTGGACCTGGCAGATCGACACCCAGTTGCAGTTCCAGATGGCAATTGCCGGGACCGACCGGCAGGGCGCATTGCCGACGCAGCCGCCCATGCCGGGTAGCCGTTTCTCCAGCTATTTCGAGTTGCAGAGCGATGGTGAGGGCGACATGGCGATCCTGCGCGGCTTCACCCAGCGCCGCGCCTTCCGCGATCAGGTCGCGACATTGGTGCATGATCCCGAACAGCATGTGCGGCTGGCGGGCTTTCCGCTGTTCGATCTGGCCGGCCATCTGGTCGGCTATCGCGGCAAGGCCTGTCCGATCGAGCGACCGCCGGCGCTGGCGCGGGCGGATACGACGCAATTGTCGCTCTATCCCGGCGAGTTCGGCAAGCGGCTCGACCGGTCTCTGCGCCAGCCGCTGGGGCGGATCATCGCCAATGCGGACACGATCGGCGCGCAACTGGAAGGGCCGTTGCGGCCCGATTATGCCGATTATGCCAATGATATTGCGACTGCCGGCCGTCACCTGATGGCGCTGGTCGACGATCTGGCGGATCTGCAGGCGATCGACCGGCCCGATTTCGGCGTGATCATCGAGGATGTCGACCTCGCCGACCTGGGCCGGCGAGCCGGCGGCCTGCTGACGGTCAAGGCGCTGGATAGGCACATCAAGATCCATTGCCCGGATGCCGACCAGATATTGATGGCGAGGGGCGAGTTCCGCCGCGTGCTGCAGATACTGGTCAATCTGGTCGGCAATGCGGTGCGCTATTCGCCCGAGGGATCGCAAGTGCGCATCGTCGTGGAGCGGGAGCATCGGCAGGCACGGGTGCTGGTGATCGACCAGGGGGCGGGCGTGGCGCTGGAGGATCGCGAGAAGATTTTCGACAAGTTCGAGCGGCTGGGACGTGACGATCCCGGCGGTAGCGGGCTGGGCCTCTATATCTCGCGCAAGCTGGCGCGGGCGATGGGCGGCGACATCAGCGTTGGCGGCACGCCGGGCGAGGGCGCGCGCTTCATCCTGACGCTGCCGGTGCTCGACTGACGGGCGCGCGATCGCGCTTATATGAGATAAAGAGCGCTTGTTTGTCCGGCCGATGCTGCCCCGATAGGGTGGTGGCATGGACAGATCGCATTGCCTGGCCACCTATGGCACGCTGGCGCCCGGACGGGCCAATCATCATCAACTGGCGGAACTGCAGGGCAGTTGGCAGGCAGGGCATGTGACCGGCCATCTGGTCGCGCATGGCTGGGCCGCGTCGATGGGCTTTCCCGCCTTCATTCCCGACGAGGGCGGTGCGGCGGTGCCGGTTCAGCTGTTCCGGTCGTCCGACCTGCCGGCGCACTGGGCGCGGCTCGATGCGTTCGAGGGGGCGGATTATCGCCGTGTCGCGATCGATGTGGTTACCGATCAGGGGCGCGTGCCGGCCTGGATCTATGTCCATGCAGGGGTAGGCGGCTGAGCCCTAAACGAAAAACGGCGCCCGATGGGGCGCCGTTCCTCTTGTCTCTTGTGACCGCGTCTTAGCGCTTGTCGACGGCGACATAGTCGCGCTGCGTCGGGCCGGTGTAGAGCTGACGCGGACGGCCGATCTTCTGCGCTGGGTCCGAAATCATTTCGTTCCACTGCGCGACCCAGCCGACGGTGCGGGCGAGGGCGAAGAGCACGGTGAACATTTCGGTCGGGAAGCCGATCGCCGAGAGGATCACGCCCGAATAGAAGTCGACATTCGGGTAGAGCTTCTTCTCGATGAAGTAGGGATCGTTGAGGGCGATCTGCTCCAGTTCCTTGGCGACGTCGAAGATCGGGTCGTTGACGCCCAGCTTCTCCAGCACGTCCTTCGCGGTCTTCTGCATCACGGTCGCGCGCGGATCGTAATTCTTGTAGACGCGATGGCCAAAGCCCATCAGGCGGAACGGATCGTCCTTGTTCTTGGCGCGGGCGATATATTCCGGGATGCGATCGACGGTGCCGATTTCGCGCAGCATGTTGAGCGCGGCTTCGTTCGCGCCGCCATGCGCCGGGCCCCACAGGCAAGCGATGCCGGCCGCGATGCAGGCGAACGGGTTGGCGCCCGACGAACCGGCAAGACGCACGGTCGAGGTCGACGCGTTCTGCTCATGGTCGGCATGCAGGGTGAAGATCTTGTCCATCGCGTCGACGACGATCGGATCGATCTTATACTCTTCCGCCGGGACCGAGAAGGTCATGTTCAGGAAGTTGGCGGTGTAGCTGAGGTCGTTGCGCGGATAGACGAAGGGCTGACCCACCGAATATTTGTACGCCATCGCAGCGATCGTCGGCATCTTGGCGATCAGGCGGTGGCTCGCAATGCGGCGCTGTTCCGGATCGTTGATGTCGGTCGAGTCATGATAGAAGGCCGACAGGGCGCCGACGACGCCGACCATGATCGCCATCGGGTGGGCGTCACGACGGAAGCCGCGGAAGAAGGCGGTCAGCTGTTCATGCACCATGGTGTGGCGCGTGATGGTGTTGGTGAACTCGGCCAGTTCCTTGGCCGAAGGCAGTTCGCCGTTCAGCAGCAGATAGCAGACTTCCATGAAGCTGGACTGTTCGGCGAGCTGGCCGATCGGATAGCCACGGTGCAGCAGCACGCCGGCGTCGCCATCGATATAGGTCAGGCCCGACTCGCAGCTGGCGGTCGAGGTGAAGCCCGGATCGTAGGTGAACATGCCGGTGTTGGCGTAGAGCTTGCGAACGTCGATGACCTGGGGACCGACGGTACCATCCATGATGGCATAGTCCTTGGCCTCTCCGCCAACGGTCAAACTGGCATTATTATCCGACATGTTTTTCTCCTTAACTGCCGTCAACCGGCCACCACGTGCCCCGCAGCGGTCAGTCGCTTCAAGCTTTCCTCTTTCCCCAGAAGGAAGAGGACATCAAAAATACCCGGCGAGACCGTGCGCCCGGTGAGCGCCGCACGAAGCGGCTGTGCCACCTTGCCCAGGCCAAGCCCCGCATCCTCTGCCACGCGGCGTATCACTTCATCGATCGCTTCAACCGTCCAGGACTGGACGGGCTGGAGAGCGTCGGCTGTCTTTTTCAGCAGCTCACGCGCGGGTTCATCTAGCAGAGCAGACGCCTTCTCGTCAAAATCGAGCGGGCAAGATTTGAACAGAAACTCCGCGCCTTCTGCAATTTCGTTAAGTGTCTTGGCCCGCGGCTTGAGCGAAACCATCGCCTGGGTCAAAATATCGCGCTGGGCGTCATTCAGTTGCGTATCAAGACGCGACTCAACGCGCGGGGCGACCAGAGCGGCCAGGCGCGCCTCATCGGCCTCGCGCAGATAATGGCCGTTCAGATTTTCCAGCTTCTTGATGTCGAAGCGCGAGGGCGAACGGCCGACGCCGTCGATATCGAACAGTTCGATGGCGCGCTCGATCGAGATGATCTCCTCGTCGCCATGGCCCCAGCCCAGGCGCAGCAGATAGTTGAGTACCGCTTCGGGCAGCATCCCCATCTCGTCGCGATAGGCGTCGACGCCGAGCGCACCGTGGCGCTTCGACAGCTTTGCGCCGTCCGACCCGTGGATCAGCGGGATATGGCCATAGACCGGCTCTTCCCAGCCCATCGCCTTGATAATGGCCAGCTGACGGAAGGCGTTGTTGAGATGGTCGTCGCCGCGGATGACATGGGTGACGCCCATGTCATGGTCGTCGACCACGACGGCCAGCATATAGGTGGGGGTGCCGTCCGACCGGAGCAGGATCATGTCGTCCAGCTCGGCATTCTGCACCACGACGCGGCCCTGGACCGCATCCTCGATGACCGTTTCACCGGTCCGAGGGGCCTTGATACGGATGACGAAGGGGGCGCCTTCGGGCGCTTCCTCCGGCGAACGGTCGCGCCAGCGGCCATCATAGCGCATCGGCTGCTTGGCGGCGCGCTGCTGTTCACGCAGCTCGGCCAGCTCTTCCTGCGTCGCATAGCAGCGATAGGCATGGCCATTGGCGAGCAGCTGGTTGGCGACCTCGGCATGGCGCGGGGTACGCTCGAACTGGAACACGGCCGGCTCATCGCCGCCCAGGTTCAGCCATTCCAGACCGTCGAAGATGGCTGCCACGGCTTCCTCGGTGGAGCGGGCGCGATCGGTATCCTCGATGCGGAGCAGGAACTTGCCGCCATGATGGCGCGCGAACAGCCAGTTGAACAGCGCGGTGCGGGCGCCGCCAATATGCAGGAAGCCCGTTGGCGACGGGGCGAAACGGGTCACCACCTGCTTGTTCAATCCCGTTGCACTTGCCGTCATATTCGCTGACATTCTTCCTGCCTGATCCATGGATGCGACGCCCCCTAGCATGGCTTTTGAGCCACGACAAACGTCCGTTGGGCGCAGGACGGTGCGTATTGCGCACAATGGATTTGCGCGGATCGAACAATGGCTGGAGGTGGAGCGCGAACAGCTCGCCTTGTGGGTGCCGGTGGCGCTGGGCGCGGGCATTGCCGGCTGATTCGTACTGCCGGGACCGGCACACTGGCTGGCCAGTTGCTGCGCGGCGCTGGGGCTGGCCTGTCTGGCGCTGTTGCTGCCGGTGGGCGCGCGATTGCGGCATATGCTGGTGGCGGGCGGCTTGCTGGCTTGTGTTGGTTGCCTGCTGGTCTGGGGCAAGGCGACATGGCTGGGTCAGCCGCCGCTCGCCCGTCCCATATTCGTACAGGTGACGGGGACGGTGACGGCGGTGGCCAAGCTGCCGGCGCAACAGATGGTGCGCGTGGGGCTGCGGCCGATCGAGGCGCCAGCGCTGCCCGCGGCGATCCGAGTGAATATCGCGGAGGCGGATGTGCCCGAAGGACTGGGTAAGGGGGCGGTGCTGCGCTTTCGCGTGCGCCTGATGCCGCCCGCGCCGCCGAGCGTGCCGGGGGCGTTCGATTTCGCGCGGCGTGCTTATTTCCAGGGGATCGGGGCGACCGGGCGGGCGCTGGCGCCGATCGAAATGGTGGAGCAGGCGCGCGAGGGGCCGACGCTGCGGGCGCGACTGTTCGATCATATCGGCGGGCAGGTGGCGGGCGCACCGGCGGGGATTGCGGTGGCGCTGGCGACCGGCGATCAGGGCGCGATTGCCGAAGCGGATGCCGAGGCGATGCGGCGCAGTGGCCTTGCCCATCTTCTGTCGATCAGCGGGCTGCATGTGACGGCGCTGATCGGGGCGGTGATATTCCTGCTGTTGCGCCTGCTGGCGCTGATCCCGCGCGCGGCGCTGGACTGGCCGCTGATGCTGATCGCGGCGGCCGGGGGCGCGCTGGCGGGGATCGGCTATACGCTGCTGACGGGCGCGGAGGTGCCGACGGTGCGATCCTGCATCGCGGCGCTGCTGGTGCTGGGCGGGCTGGCGCTGGGGCGCGAGGCGATCACCTTGCGGCTGGTGGCGACCGGGGCGCTGGTGGTGCTGGTCTTCTGGCCGGAGGCGCTGATCGGGCCGAGCTTCCAGATGAGCTTTGCTGCCGTGGTCGCGCTGGTGGCGCTGGGCGAGCATCGGTGGTTCAAGGCGTTCGCGATGGCGCGGGACGAGCCTTGGTTGCGCAAGGCCGGGCGGACGGTGGCGGCGATGCTGATGACGGGCCTTGCCATCGAACTGGTGCTGGCGCCGATCGCCCTTTTCCATTTTCACAAGGCAGGTTTGCTGGGTGCGGTGGCCAACCTGATCGCGATCCCGCTCACCACCTTCGTCATCATGCCGCTGGAGGCGCTGGCGCTGGGCTTCGATCTGGTCGGGCTGGGCGCGCCCTTCTGGTGGCTCACGACCAAGGCGATCGCGCTGTTGCTGGCGGTGGCGCATGGCGTGGCGGCCAGCCCGATGGCGGTGATGCTGGCGCCGGCGGTGCCGGGCTGGATTTTCGGGATCATTGTCGTTGGTGGTCTGTGGTGCTTGCTGTGGCGCAGTCACTGGCGCTGGCTGGGGTTGGGGCCAATCGCAATCGGCCTGATCGGCATCGCGCTGCTGGCGCCGCCCGACATCGTTGTAACCGGCGACGGACAACATGTCGCGGTGCGAACACCGACGGGGACGATGGCGCTGCTGCGCGAGGGCGTGGGCGATTATGTCCGCGACGTGCTGAGCGAGAGCGCGGGCTATGACGGGACGCTGGAGGCGATCGCGAAGATGCCGCAGGCGCGCTGTTCGACCGATCTGTGCGCGGTGACATTGCCACGGGACGGGCGCGACTGGCATTTGCTGGTGACGCGCAATGCGATGCTGGTCGACCGGCCGATATTGGAGCGGGATTGCGCGGCGGCCGATATCGTCATCAGCGACCGGGGCCTGCCCTGGTGGTGCCGGCCGCGCTGGATGAAGATCGACCGCCGGCTGCTGTCACGCTCCGGCGGCCTGTCGATTGGCCTTGAAAGCGGCAAAGTTCACACCGTCCATCGGCCCGGAGACGCGCATCCGTGGATCGTGCGCCGCCGGCCCCGAACGGCCGGTCAGTTGTAGCGGCGCAGCAGGCCGGCGAGCTTGCCCTGGATGCGGACCTGGCGCGGATCGTAGATTTGCGGTTCATAGGCGGCATTGGCGGGATCGAGCCGGACCCGGCTGCCTTCGCGGCGGAAATATTTGAGCGTCGCTTCGGCGTCGTCGATCAGGGCGACGACGATCTGGCCTTCGCGCGCGACTTCGGTGCGCTGGATCAGCGCGAAGTCGCCGTCGAGAATGCCGGCCTCCATCATCGAGTCCCCCGACACTTCGAGCGCATAATGATCGCCCGAGCCGAGCAAGGCGGCGGGGACGGAGAGCATGGTATGGCTTTCCATCGCCTCGATCGGGACGCCGGCAGCGATGCGGCCGTGCAGCGGGATTTCGATCACGTCATTGGCGGCGGTCGGCAGCAGCACGGCCGGAGCCGACACCTTGGGCGTCGGAATGGCCGGCGCGGGCGCGCGGTGCATCGCGTCGGGCAGCTTGAGCACTTCGAGCGCGCGGGCACGGTTGGGCAGGCGGCGGATGAAGCCGCGTTCCTCCAGCGCATTGATCAGCCGGTGGATGCCGGACTTGGAGCGCAGGTCGAGCGCGTCCTTCATCTCCTCGAACGAAGGGGACACGCCGCCTTCTTCCAGCCGGGTCTGAATGAAGCTCAGCAATTCCTGCTGCTTGGGCGTCAACATCGGCGGTCCTCCATGGAACGAATGAAGAACGCATAGGAAACGGAAAGGGGCAAGTCAAGCGCGTTAAGCCATGCGCCGCTTTTGCCGGTCAGGCGGTCAGATAGTCAGGCGGTCAGGGGGATGATGTCGACCATGTCGCCGGCAATGGCGGGGGCTGAACCGGCCGGGCGGCGGATCAGACAGTCGGCCAGCGCCATGGCGGCTGTAGCGGCGCTGTCCTGCGCGGTGACCGAGACGATGCCGTCGGCGCCGCGATAGGCGCGCAGATAATCGTCGCGTTCCGCCGTCGCGCCGAGTGGGGCGGCAAGGCGGGCCTGCACGACCGGCGGCAGCGGCGCGCGCGATCCGGCGAGATGGCGGACCAGCGGGCAGAGGAAGAGGGTGCCGGTGACGAAAGCGGAGACCGGATTGCCCGGCAGGCCGAGGAAGGTGGCGTTCCCCAGGCGCCCGGCCATCAGCGGTTTGCCCGGCCGCATCGCGATCTTGTAGAAATCGAGCGTGCCGCCGGCGGCCGCAAAGGCGGGGCGGACATAGTCATGGTCGCCGACCGAGGCGCCGCCGGTCGAGACGATGATGTCGGCCTGTGCCGCCTGTTCCAGCGCCTGCGTCATGGCGCCAAGATCGTCAGGCACGATGCCGAGGTCGATCACGTCGCAGGGCAGGGCGGCGAGCAGGGCGGCCAACATCGGCGCGTTGGACGAGGGGAGATATCCCGGCGGCGTCGGCGCGCCGGGGGGGACAAGCTCATTGCCGGTCGAGAGCAGGGCGATGCGCGGCCGAGCACCGACGGGCAGACTGCCATGGCCGCCCAGCACCGCAAGCGCGATCCGGCCCGGCGTGAGGCGGCTGCCGGCGCTGACCAGCGGCGTGCCGGCGCGGAAGTCTGAGCCGAGCAGGCGGACATGCCTGCCGGACGTCAATATGCCGTCATGCGCGGTCAGTGTGTCGCCATCGCGCGTGGCATTTTCCTGGATCAATATGGCGTCGGCGCCGGCCGGCAAGGGCGCGCCGGTGAAGATGCGGCAGGCCTGGCCCGGTTGCAGGGCCGGGATATTGGTGTCGCCCGCGCTGCTGGTGGCGACCAGTTGCCACGGCCCGGCGCCTTCGGATGCGCGCACGGCATAGCCGTCCATCGCGGAAAGATCGGCCCAGGGCTGGTTACGGAGTGCGCTGATGTCGGTGGCGAGCCAGCGACCGGCACAGGCGGCGACGGGCACATATTCGGCTGGCAACGGATCGGCGAGGGCAAGGAGCCGCGCCTGCGCGTCCGCGACCGGCATCAGGCTCATCGGTCGCTGCTCTCCGGCGCGGACCAGTCGCCCGACTTGCCGCCGCGCTTGGCGAGCAGGCGAACATCGCCGATTATCATGCCCTTATCGAGCGCCTTGGCCATGTCATAGACGGTGAGCAAGGCGGCGGTCGCGGCGGTCAGCGCCTCCATCTCCACCCCGGTCTGGCCAGCGGTGCGCGCGGTTGCGGTGACGGTGACGCCGTCATCGTGGAGAGTAAAGTCGATGGTGACGGCGCTCAGCGGGATCGGATGGCAGAGCGGGATCAGTTCGGCGGTGCGCTTGGCCGCCATGATGCCGGCGACGCGGGCCACGGCCAGCACATCCCCCTTCTTGACGAGGCCGGCGGCGATCGCCTGCGCAGCGTCGGCCGCCATGGTGATGCGGCCGGCGGCCACCGCCTCGCGCGCGCTCACGGCCTTGGCCGAGACATCGACCATGCGGGCGGCGCCATCCTCGTCGAGATGGGTGAGGCCGGTCATGCGCCTGTCAGCAGGTTGCGGGTCGCCGCCTCGACATCGGCCTGGCGCATGAGGGTTTCGCCGACCAGGAAGCAGCGCACGCCATGATCGGCCATGGCGGTGAGGTCGGCATGCGAGCCAAGGCCGCTTTCGGCAACGAAGGTGCAGCCATCGGGCGCCTTGCCGACCAGTTCATAAGTGCGCGCGAAATCGACGCTGAAATCGCGCAGGTCGCGGTTGTTGACGCCGATCAGGCGCGAGCGGAGCTTGAGCGCGCGTTCCAGTTCGGCCTCGTCATGCACCTCGATCAGGGCATCCATGCCAAGGCCAAGCGCGGCGTCCTCTATCTCCTGCATCTGGGCGTCGTCCAGCGCGGCAACGATGATCAGGATCGCGTCGGCGCCGAGCGCGCGGCTTTCGAGGATCTGCCAGGGGTCGACGATGAAATCCTTGCGCAGCACCGGCAGCGCGCAGGCCGATCGGGCGGCCATGAGATAATCGTCATGGCCCTGGAAATAGGGCTCGTCGGTCAGCACCGAAAGGCAGGCAGCGCCACCGGCGGCATAGGCCACCGCATGGGCCGGCGGATCGAAATCGGCGCGGATCAGCCCCTTCGACGGGCTGGCCTTCTTCACCTCGGCGATCAGGCCGAAGCCCGAACGGGCGGCATCGTCCAGCGCCCTGCGGAAGCCGCGCGGCGGGGTCTGCTCGCTGGCGCGGGCGTGGAGCGATGCGATCGTGGTCGCGGCTTTGCGGCGGGCGACATCCTCGCGCTTGAAATCGCAGATTTCGATGAGCTTGTTGGTCATTGATAGGCAATCCAGCAATTGAGGAGCGCGTTGGCAAGGCCGTTGTCGATCGCTTCGGCGGCCTGTTCGACGCCTTCCTGGAAATCATGGGCAGCGTCAGCCACCACCAAAGCGGCGGCGGCGTTGAGCAGCACGGCGTCGCGGTAGGCACCGGCCTCGCCCTGGAGCAGGGCGCGGAGCGCCGCGGCATTATGGGCCGGGTCGCCGCCGCGAATGGCGGTGACGGGTTGGGTCGAGAGGCCGAGGTCCGCGGCGGTCAGGCGGCGCATCGCGACCACGCCGTCGGCCGTCACCTCGGCAATGTCATTGCCGCCGGCGAGCGAGAGTTCGTCGAGGCCCTCGTCGCCCGACACGATCATCGCATGGGTCGCGCCAAGCTGGCCGAGCGCATCGGCATAGATGGGGACATAGGCGGGGCGGGCGATGCCGACGAGCTGGCGACGGACATTGGCGGGATTGGCGAGCGGCCCCATCAGGTTGAAGATGGTGCGTTCGCCGATCGACCGGCGGACCGGGCCGAGGCGTTTGAGCGCAGGATGGTAATTTTGTGCGAACAGGAAGCAGATGCCCAGATCCTTGAGCGTCGCTTCCGCCGTGGCGGCGGCGCGATCGAGATCAAGGCCCAGCGCTTCGAGCGTGTCGGCGGCGCCCGCCTTGGACGAGGCGGCGCGATTGCCATGCTTGGCGACCGGCACGCCGGCGGCGGCCACCACCAGGCTGACGGCGGTCGAGACATTGAGCGTATGATGGCCGTCGCCGCCGGTGCCGCAGACGTCGATCGTGCCGTCGGGCGCGTCGACCGGGATCATCCGGGCGCGCATCGCACGGGCGGCGGCGGCGATTTCCGTCGCGGTCTCGCCGCGCCGCGCCATTGTGACGAGGAAGCCGGCGATCGCCTCGTCCGACAGGTCGGCGTCGAACAGCAGGTCGAAGGCGCGGGCGGCTTCGTCGGCGGCCAGGGGCGCGCTGGGATCGGGCAACAGGGTCATGGGCCAAGCCTTTAGTCCCGGCCGCGCGCGAAAGTCGAGGGCGACATGCTATTTGCCCGCCAATTGGAATTTTGTTGCGTGGCCCGGCAATTGGCTTGACGTGCAGGCCAAAGGGGCGTTGTCGGAGAAACCATGCACCGTTCCTGGTCGACCCTGTTCTGGAGCCTTGCCATCCGCCAGCGCCGCCGGTTGCGCGAGAGCGAGGCGGCCTTCATCCTGCTCGCCATATTGGCGGGCGTGGCGGCGGGGCTGATCACCAACCTGTTGCAGCTGATGGCGCACGGCATTCAGGAACTGCTCTATGGCGTCAGCATCAACCGGCTGAGCGCGTTGGGCGAGATCCGCCATCTCTGGCGGCTGCTGGGTCTGCCGCTGGGCGGGCTGGCGCTGGTGCTGCTGGCACGGCTGCTGCGCCGGCGGCAACGGCCGCAACGGCCGCTGATCGACGTGGTGGAGGCCAATGCGCTGCATGGCGGGCGCATCCCGATGGCCGACAATCTGGTGATCGCGGGGCAGACGATCTTGTCGAACGGGGCGGGTGCTTCGGTCGGGCTGGAGGCGGCCTATGCGCAGATGGGCGGCGGCGTCGCGTCGCTGCTGGGGCAATGGCTGAAGCTGCGGCGCAATGATCTGCGCACTTTGGTCGGCGCGGGCGCAGGGGCGGGCGTGGGCGCGGCCTTCGGCGCGCCGCTGGCCGGCGCCTTCTATGCGTTCGAGATCGTGATTGGCCATTATACGCCGGCCGCGATCGCGCCGGTTGTGGCGGCGGCCCTGAGCGCTGCCTTCGTGACGCGCGCGCTCGGCGTCGAACCCTGGCTGATCGCGACCACGGCGGACCGGATATTGGGGACGGCGGACTATCTTCTCTATGCGCTGCTGGGCCTGATCTGCGCGGGGCTGGGCATCCTCATCATGCGGATGGTGACCTTTGCCGAGATGCGGGTGCAGGGCTGGACCTGGCCGGGGCGGTGGAAGCCGGTGATCGGCGGCCTGCTGCTGATGCCGCTCGCCTGGTTGACGCCGCAGACCTTGTCGGCGGGCCATGGCGCGCTGCACCTCAACCTCATCCTGCTGCCCGACTGGACGGTGCTGCTGATGATCCTGTGCCTCAAGATCGCGGCGTCGGTGATTTCCCTGAGCTTCGGCTTTCGCGGCGGGCTGTTCTTTGCGTCGCTGTTCCTGGGATCGCTCGCGGGACAGATTTTCGCGCAGATCGTCGACATTGTCGGGATCGGCTGGTCGCTCGACCCCAATGATGCGGCGCTGGTGGGGATGGCGGCACTGAGCGTCGCGATCGTCGGCGGGCCGATGACGCTGGGCTTGCTGATGCTGGAGACGACCCATGATTTCCAGCTGATGGGCGTGGTGCTGACCGCGTCGCTGCTGTCGAGCGCGGTGACGCGGGAAATGTTCGGCTACTCCTTCTCCACCTGGCGGCTGCATCTGCGCGGATCGACCATCCGCAGCCCGCGCGACATTGGCTGGGTGATGAACCTGACCGCCGGGCGGATGATGCGGCGCGACTGGGTGTCGGTGCCCGATACGATGAGCGTCGGCCAGTTTCGTGCGCTCGTGCCGCTGGGGTCGGCGAGCAAGGCGATCATGATCGACGGTGCGGGCGGCTATCGCGGCATCGTGCCGACGGCGGCGGCCTATCGCCCCGAACTGGCGGAAGATGCGCCGATCGCGCCGCTGGCAACGATGGCCGATATCTCGCTGCGGGCTGACGCGGATATTCGCGCGATCCTGCCTTTGTTCGACAAGGCGGCGGCGGACGAGCTGGCGGTGGTGGACGAAAGCGGGCTGGTGCTGGGCGTGCTGACCGAGAAACATGCGCGGCGGCGCTATTTCGAGGAGATTGAGAGTTCGCAGCGGGCGCTGTTCGGCGAGGGATAGGGCTTTCTTGGAAAATGCGCGGAAGGGCGCATTTTCGGTGCCGCACCGGCCCGCGCCCCCACCCGGCCTCCCACAGTATATCGCCGTAGGGCGTCCGGGCGGGGGCGCGGGCCGGGGTTGCATTGGCGGGGCAGGGCTGTAGAAGGCGGCCATTCGCATGGACCCGGTGAAATTCCGGGTGGCTATTCCGGCCGCCGATCCGCCGGACAACATCACACATGATTATCGAGAACGCGCCCGCGTTGGCGCCATGTGACCTGATGTGGATTTTCGACATGACCCAATTTTTCAGCCGCTATCGCCGCCAATGGTTCAGCGACGCCCGGACGGCGCGCCATGACATCATGGCCGGCATCGTCGTCGCACTCGCCCTGATCCCCGAAGCCATCGGCTTTTCCATCATCGCCGGGGTCGACCCGCGCGTCGGCCTCTATGCCTCGGTCGCGATCGCCATCACCATCGCGCTGATCGGCGGGCGGCCGGGGATGATCTCGGCCGCGACCGCTGCTGTTGCCGTGCTGGTCGGGCCGCTGGTGCGCGAGCATGGCGTGGAATATCTGTTCGCCGCGACGATCCTGATGGGCGTGGTGCAGATCATTGCCGGGCTGCTGCGGCTCGACCTGCTGATGCAGTTCGTGTCGCGATCGGTCATCACCGGCTTCGTCAATGCGCTGGCGATCCTCATCTTCGTGGCGCAACTGCCGCAGCTCACCAACGTTGGCTGGCAGACCTATGCGATGGTGCTGGCTGGCCTCGCCATCATCTATCTTTTTCCCCGGATCACCAAGGCGGTGCCGGCGCCGCTGGTCGCGATTTTGCTGCTGAGCGCGCTGTCGATCGGCCTGGGCCTGCCGGTCCATACGGTCGGCGACATGGGGCGGCTGCCCGAAGGACTGCCGAGCCTTGCCCTGCCGCAGGTGCCGCTGACCTGGGACACGCTGCGCATCATCCTGCCCTATTCGGTGACGATGGCGGCGGTCGGCCTGCTCGAATCGCTGCTGACCGCGCAGATCGTCGACGACATGACCGACACCGATAGCGACAAGCAGCGCGAATGCATGGGGCAGGGCGGGGCGAATATCGTCGCGTCCCTGTTCGGCGGCATGGGCGGCTGCGCGATGATCGGCCAGTCGGTGATCAACGTCACGTCCGGCGGACGCGGGCGGCTGTCGACCTTCGTCGCTGGCGCCTTCCTGCTGTTCCTGCTGGCGGTGCTGGGGCCGTGGGTCGGGCGTATCCCGATGCCGGCGCTGGTCGCGGTGATGGTGATGGTGTCGATCGGCACCTTCAGTTGGGCCTCGATCGCCAATCTGCGGAGGCACCCGCCGACCTCCTCGGCCGTCATGCTGGCGACGGTGGTGGTCGTGGTGGCGACCCGCGACCTGTCGCTGGGCGTGCTGACCGGCGTGCTGCTGTCGGGCATCTTCTTCGCCGCCAAGGTGCAGCGCATGTTCGCGGTGGAGCGCAGCGAGGCCGATGGCCGGGCGACCTATCGCGTCACTGGCCAGATCTTCTTCGCCTCGGTCGATCGCTTCACCCGCGCTTTCACCGGCGAGGAAAGCGCGACCCATGTGCTGATCGACGTGTCGGGCGCGCATTTCTGGGATATTTCGGGCGTCGGCGCGCTCGACAAGATCATCGCCCGGCTGCGGCGCGAAGGGCGCATGGTCGAGGTGGTCGGCTATAACCGGGCGAGCGCCGACATCGTCGACCGCTTGGCCCTGCACGACAAGACCGGGGTGGAGACGGGGGCGGTGCCGCACTGACATGCGGCCTGCCCCGCCGTCATCCTGACAGACGTCGGGATGACGGAGAAGAGTGAAGCGGCGGAGGCGGGCTTACGCCGCCTCGCGCTCGCGGACCGGGATGCCGGCGATCTTCATGAAATTGGCCAGCATGTCATGGCCATGTTCGGTCGCGATGCTTTCCGGGTGGAACTGGACCGAATGGATCGGCAGGGTCGCGTGGCGGAAGCCCATGACCGATCCGTCCTCGCTGGTCGCGTTGACCACCAGGTCGGCCGGAATATCCTCGACGATCAGCGAGTGATAGCGGGTCGCGGTGAAGGGCGAGGGGAGGCCGGCGAACAGGCCGGTGCCGTCATGGCGCACCGGCGAGGTCTTGCCGTGCATCAGCCCGCCGCGCACCACCTTGCCGCCGAAATGCTGGCCGATCGCCTGATGGCCGAGGCACACGCCCAGCAGCGGCGCGCCGGCATCGGCGCAGGCCGCGACCAGATCCAGGCTGACACCCGCCTCATTGGGGGTGCAGGGACCGGGCGACAGCAGAAAGGCCTTGGCCCCGCTCGACAGGGCCTGGCCCGCCGAGATGGCGTCGTTGCGCACGACCTCTACCTTGGCCCCCAGCTCCATCAGATAATGGACCAGGTTCCAGGTGAAGCTGTCATAATTGTCGATGACGAGGATCATGGGACACAGCCTATAGGCGCGGATGACGATGGGGGGAAGGGGATGGTCGAGAGAAGCACTGATTGCTGGCAACAAATTGCTTGAGAGCATCGACGCAAGTTGTAACGACACCGGTCTATGCTATTTCAATCGCTCCATCTCGTCTCTGCGGCATTCCTGGCGGTCGTCCCCGGTGCTGGTTCGAGTGCATTTCCGGAAATGGTGAAGCCAGAGGTGGCGCTCCAGCAAGTCGTCGCATGTGGCTTTGAAACTGCGCAGGTCAAGTCTGACGACATGCTGCAGGAAGATGTCATCGACATTCCCAGCGTAGCGACCATCGGCGACGGGCAATTGGAATGTGTGGCGCGTGCCTCAATCCGCACAAGCTATTACGTTATTTTTCCTGCCCCGTCGAAGGACGCATATCAGGCAATCTACTGGCGGCTGTCGCGCGAACAGGCCAAGGTCGATGCGCGGGCCTGGTTGGCCCAGCGCGGCTTGCTGGATCATTTGCCGGTTTATGATCCGCGGAAATCGGACATCGCGGCATTTGCGCGAACGCTCGAAAATCTGTGCGGAGAGAAAGCTGCACACGCGCTCAAGCCGATGGGCGGAATGGCCACATTTGACGAGGATGTTTTGCTGGCGGGAGGCATGGATCAGGACAGTTTTTGGTGCCTGACGAATGCTGCAACGGTGTCCGGCTATCCTTTGGGTTTCATAGGCCATGAAACCGGTCCAGGCGATAAATGATCGCTTGATGATGTCGTCATCCCAGCGAAGGCTGGGATCTCTCTTCTTCTCTTGGGCCTGAAGAAAAGTGAGATGCCAGCGTTCGCTGGCATGACGATGTAAGTGGCGCCAGCGCTCCGCCGCTCATCCCTTAGCGTTTCTTGTGCTTGCCCCGGCTGCTGCCGATGTGGCGGATGTTGGTGGGGCGGCCGCGGTGGATTTTCGGGCGGGTGCGGTCGCGTTTCAGCGGGCTGCCGCGCGGGGCCGGATTGTCGGGCAGTTCGAAGCGCAGCGCGCCGTTGATCGGGTCGGCTTCGGCAAGGCGCAGTTCCAGCCGCTGGCCGACCGTATAGCGGTCGCCGCTTTCGACGCCCTGCAGCGCCTTGCCCGCTTCGTCGAAGAAGAAATGTTCGGCGCCCAGCGTCGATACGGGCACGAGGCCGTCGCCGCCCAGCCCCTCGACCGTGGCGAAGAAGCCGAAATTCTGGACGCCGGTGATCCGCGCCTTCACCACTTCGCCGACATGGGCCGACAGGAAGGCGGCGACATAGCGGTCGATCGTCTCGCGCTCCGCCTCCATCGCGCGGCGCTCATGGCCCGAGATCATCTCGCCGACCCGGCCCATATTCTCATAATCCTCCTGGCTGAGGGAGGAGCGGTCGGGGATCGCCCTGTCCTTGGGCGCGGGCAGTTCGAGATCATAGGCGCCGACCAGCGCGCGATGGACCAGAAGGTCGGCATAGCGGCGGATGGGTGAGGTGAAATGGGCGTAGCTGCCCAGCGCCAGCCCGAAATGGCCCATATTCTGCGGCGCATAATAGGCCTGGGTCTGGGAGCGCAGGATCTGGGTCATGATCTGCTCCTTCTCCTCCGACTCGCCGACCTTCTTGATCAGCTGGTTGAAGGTGGACGGGCGGATCACCTGGCCAAGTGCGAAGTCGATGTCGAAGGTGGCGAGATATTCCTTGAGCGCGACCAGCTTGTCGCGGCCCGGCGTTTCATGGACGCGGTACATGACCGGCGCCTTCTTCGCCTCCAGCGCCTTGGCGGCGGCGACATTGGCGGCGATCATATAATCCTCGATCAGCATATGGGCGTCGAGCCGTTCGCGCACCGCGACGCTGACGATCTTGCCCCATTCGTCGAGGACGACGCGCCGTTCGGGCAGGTCGAGCGCAAGCGGATCGCGCTTTTCGCGGGCCTTGCGCAGCAGCGCCCAGCAGGCCCAGAGCGGTTTCAGGGCATGTTCCACCAGATCCACTCCGTTCGGGCTGAGCGAAGTCGAAGCCGCTTGCTGAGCCGCAGGCGAAGCAACCTCGCCTTCGGCTCGGCCCTGCCCTTCGACAGGCTCAGGGCGAACGGAAGAAAGAGCATCGATCGCCGCCTGCGCATTTTCATAGGCAAGGACGGCGGCGACGCGGATGATGGCGCGGGAGAAGCGGAAGCTCTTCACCTTGCCCTGCGCATCGATCACCAGATGGCAGGCCATGGCGGCGCGGTCCTGCCCGGCGCGCAGCGAGCACATGTCGGACGAGAGCTGGTGCGGCAGCATTGGCACGACGAGGTCGGGGAAATAGACGCTGTTGCCGCGCTTGCGCGCTTCGCGGTCGAGCGCGCTGCCGGGGCGGACATAGTAGCTGACATCGGCGATCGCGACGATCGCCTTGTAGCCGCCTTCATTGGCGGGGTCTTCGTCCGGCGCGGCCCAGACGGCATCGTCATGGTCGCGGGCATCGACCGGGTCGATCGCGACGATCGGCAGATGGCGCAGATCCTCGCGCTTGTCCTCATGCAGCGGCAGCTTCGATGCGGTGACCGCTTCCTCCTCCACCGCTTCGGGGAAGACATGCGGGATGCCATGCTTGTGGATCGCGATCAGGCTGAAGCTGCGCGGGGCGAAGGGATCGCCCAGAATGTCGGTGACGCGCGCGCTGATCCGCGGCGGGCGGCCGGTCGGCTCGGCCAGGACCAGATCGCCCTTCTTCGCGGTGCCGATGTCGCTGATCGGCGTATCCTTGCGGATGCGCTTGTCGACCGGGCGCAGCCACAGCTTGCCGTCGGCCATTTCCTCGACCACGCCGAGCAGCATCTCGGTCGCCTTGGCGAGCTTCTTCATGGGATGGGCGAGCCAGCCCTTGCCCGCTTCCTCGGTGCGGGCGAGGATGCGGTCGCCGATCGTCAGGGCGCCGCGTTTGCCCCGTTCGACCACGCGGATGCGGGGCGCGGGCTGGCCTTCGGCCTCCCAGCGTTCGGGGGTAGCGATCAGGGTGGTGTCGTCGACATCGACGATGCGCAGCACCGTCACCTTGGGCACGCCGCCCATCTTGTGGAAGGCGCGGGCCGGGCCGATGTCGAGCAGGCCCTCGTCCGCCATGTCCTTGAGCAGCGCCTTGAGCGCGATTTTTTCCTGCCCCTTGAGGCCGAACGCCTTGGCGATTTCGCGCTTGCCGGCCGGGGTGTCGGACTCGGTGATGAAGTCCATCACCTGCTGCCGGGTGGGGAACCCGGCGGGACGGACTTTCGCGCGGGCCGGGGCCGCTTTCTTCTGCTTCTGGGTCGATGCCATGGCTCCGCTATAGGGGGCAGGGGGCAAGGGCGCCAGTGGCATGGCGGGATGGGGGTGGCGGATCGTTGGAACGGGCATGACGATA
Source organism: Sphingobium sp. MP9-4 (assembly GCF_005281675.1). Lineage (NCBI taxonomy): Bacteria > Pseudomonadati > Pseudomonadota > Alphaproteobacteria > Sphingomonadales > Sphingobiaceae > Sphingobium > Sphingobium sp. MP9-4. Next base: position 44,583 of record NZ_LUFI01000039.1, read on the forward strand.
TTGCTTCTCCCCCTGTTGCTGGCTGCCGCGCCTGATGCCCCGATCACGCCGATGGATAAGGCCAATGCCGAACATTATGTCTGGGGCGGCAGCAATGATGGCTGGCATCTGGTGAAGCGCGACGAGATGTCGGTGATCCAGGAACGGATCGTGCCGGGCGGGGCGGAGATGCGCCATTATCATCAGCGCGCGCGGCAATTTTTCTATGTCCTGTCGGGCGAGCTGACTCTGGAGGCGGGCGGGGTGACCCATGTGCTGAAGGCTGGCCAGGGGCTGGAAGTGCCGCCGGGCGTGCCGCACCGGGCGCAGAACAGGAGCGGCGCGCCGGTCGATTTCCTGGTCAATTCGACGCCCAAAAGCCATGGCGACCGGGTCGAGGCACCGACGGAAAAATAGGAAATTCCCCGCTTAACTTCGCATATTTCCTGCACATTCTGATATTTTGGAACAATTGTTGGAAATCTTGTTGCGGGGTCGGGGAGGAGGCTGTTCGTGTCGCGGACGCAGGACATGGCGACATTCTAGCCCGTCGGGCTGGCTGTAGGACAGGCTTGCCGGTAGAGGGGCGGTATGCAGCTTCTTATCGATGGTGAGCTGGTCGATGGCGCGCGCGCGATCGACCTTGTCAATCCGGCGGACGGGCAGGTCTTTGCCGCCGCGCCCTGTGCCGATGCGGCGCAGGTGGAGCGGGCGGTCGCGGCCGGGCAGCGGGCCTTCGCCGGCTGGCGCGCGCTGGACTTCGCCGAACGTGGCGCGCGGATTGCGGCGCTGGCCGATGCGCTGGAGGGCCGGGCCGAGGATTTCGCCGCATGTCTGACGCAGGAACAGGGCAAGCCGCTGGCCGAGGCGCGGGGCGAGATAGAGGGAGCGGTGGCGGCGCTGCGCTATCATGCCGGGCTGCGGCTGGAGCCGGTGGTGCTGAAGGATAGCGCGACCGAGCGCGTGGTCGAGCAGCGCCATCCGCTGGGCGTGGTGGCGGCGATCGTGCCGTGGAACTATCCGTTGCTGCTGCTGGCGCTCAAGCTCGCGCCGGCGCTGATCGCGGGCAATGTCGTGATCGCCAAGCCCGCGCCGACGACTCCGCTGACGACATTGATGCTGGGCGCGCTGGCGGCCGACATTTTCCCCGCCGGGGTGGTGCAGATGCTGGGCGATGCCGGCGATGTCGGGCCGATGCTGACCGCGCATCGGGGAATCGCCCATGTCAGCTTCACCGGATCGACCGCGACCGGGCGGCGGGTGATGGCGGCGGCGGCCAACACGGTGAAGCGCTTCACGCTGGAACTGGGTGGCAATGATCCGGCGATCCTGCTGGACGATGCCGATGTCGCGACGGTGGCGCCGATCCTGTTCGACGGGGCGATGGGCAATGCCGGGCAGGTCTGTCTGGGCGTCAAGCGCATCTATGCGCCGCGCGCGCTGATGCCGGCGCTGGGCGCGGCGCTGGTTGCCTGCGCGCAGCGGGCGGTGATCGGCGACGGTCGGGCGGCCGGCACGACCATCGGCCCGGTGCAGAATGCGGCGCAATATGCGCGGCTGATCGACCTGCTGGCGGAGGTGCGGGCGCAGGGGCGGGTGCTGCATGGCGGTGCTCCCATGGAGGGAGCCGGCTATTATATTGCGCCGACCATCGTTACCGACCTGCCCGACGCGGCGCGGCTGGTGCAGGAGGAGCAGTTCGGGCCGATCATCCCGCTGCTCGCCTATGATGATGAGGAGGAACTGGTCCGCCGGGTGAATGACGGTCCCTATGGGCTGGGCGCGTCGGTATGGACCGCCGATGCGGCGCGCGGGCAGGCGATGGCGGCGCGGATCGACAGCGGGCTGGTCTGGGTCAACCGGCTGTTCGACCTGCCCTTCGACGTGCCGATCGGCGGCGCCAAGCAATCGGGCATCGGCCGGCACCAGGGGCTGGCCGGGGTGGAGGAATTCACCCAGATCCGCATCGTCAACGCGGCTCTGGGCTGAGCGGAAGGAGCGCGCAGATGACCGAGATATTGCTATTTTCCTATGGCACGCTGCGGCTGGCGGAGGTGCAGATGGCGCTGTTCGGTCGGCTGGTGCAAGGGGAGCCGGATGCGATGTCGGGCTATCGCCAGCGCATGATCGAGATCAGCGACCCCGACGTGATTGCCAAGAGCGGCACGCGCTGGCACCCGATGGTCGAGCCGAGCGATAGTCCCGAGGACGCGGTGGAGGGAATACTGTTCCGCCTGACGGAAGCAGATGTCGCCAGCGCCGACGCCTATGAGGTCGACTATGTCCGGCGCGAAGTGCTGCTGCGGTCGGGACGGCGGGCCTTTGTCTATGGGGACAAGGGGGCTTAGGCTGGCAGCGCCAAGGCACATATATGGAATGGCGGGGATGGGTGGTTAGGGGACTGGCGGCTTTGGGCGAGGTCAAGCCGTTAACGGCCCTTCTTTCAATAATATCGCCAACGCTTAAAAGTCTGAAACAGACCGCCCGAAATAAGAAGAATAGCCAATAGTAGGGTGCCGCTGAATGCAGAAGCCACCCCCATCACAACGATGTTTCTGATCGATATATCGGACTCGCTGTTATCAGGCGTCGGTATCAACATCATTGCTATGAATATCAATGGTGCAATACAGAAAAAGGCCACCCCCATCCATATTCGCCGATTTAGCTCAGCCAATCGCATCCGGCTATTAACTAAGGAAATAGCGACGAGTATCGGTATCAAGAATGACAGAAGAGCGTAATCTTTCGGAGCCATGCGATACTCTATCGAGCAGGCTCATCGTCCGCTAGTAGGAAGGTTCGCCCACAGCTAAACGCTCCAAAATGGTCGCTTCTAGGCCGGCAGAACATATCCTCGCTGCTAGGCCGCCGGCCAATGGAACACGATGCGGCTGTTGCCAGTGACCTCGCCCCGCGCGTCAAAGCGGCGTTCCAGCGCCAGGCCGGTGCCGTCCGGGGCGATGGCGACGACGCTGCTGCAGCGTGTGCCATAGACGGGGTTGCGGATGAAGATGGGGGAGAGGGGCGGCTCCAGCGGGGCGTCGGACGGCGTGGCCGGGGCGATGCCGGTGGCGGGCAGGGTCTCGCGGCGCAGGGCGTCGAACAGGCTTTCCGGATCGGTCGCGCCGGCGACCAGCCATTGCAGCATCGCTTCCTTGAGCGCGAGCGTCTTGGGCCAGGGCTGGTCGAGCGGACCGTTGGAAAGGCCGTAGAGGCCGGGTGCGAGCAGGCTGCGCTGGGGTTCGGGGCGATTGGTGAGGAAGAGGAGCCGGTCGCGGTCGGTGAGCAGCAGGTTGAACGGGTTGAAATCGTCGAGTGCCGCAGTGTTAGGATCGGCATAGGTGCCGCTGCCGGTCAGCAGGTCGGTGACCAGTGCGCCGCGTGAGGCGCGGTCGGGCAGGGGATCGCCGAAACCGCGCAAATTGGTGATGACGGCGACGCGGCCATCCTCGTCCGCGCCGAGCCAGGTGCCGCCCGATTGCAGGTCGCGCCCGGCGATCAGCCCCGGCCGATCGTCCCAGCGCGCCATCGCGGCGGCGGGGCGGGCATGATATTCGTCGCGATTGCCGATCAGGACAAGCTGCCAGCGCGGGTGCGCCCGCCAGGCCAGTGCTACGATACACATAATGCCGCCTCCATCCTGCAACACCGGCTTGATAAATCGCGCGGCCGCCGCCATATAGGGGGTGCCGGGCTCGCCCGGCTATGGTGATAAATCGTGTCGTATAATAGACGCAGCGGACCCGGGGGCAGTACCCGGCGGTTCCACCACATGTCCCGGAAGGCCTTTGGTCTGGCGGGGTGTCTGATGGGGCCGAACTAGGATCGACGTGTGTTCAAAGGCGATGCTTTTACCCGGCCCGTGTAAGCCGTTAAACTGTGCAAAACTCACAAGTGCCAACGATAACGAAGCACTCGCCATTGCAGCGTAATTGAGGGCCTCACGGCCTGACATTACTCTAAAATAGCGCGGTTGAACCCACCGGGCAACAGAAGGGAATTCAGCGGCCCCCGGAGGCGCCGGGCAACAGAAGCCTCCGGACCCAATCCATCAGCGATGTTTTTTTCAGGCCACGCCGCTTGCGGCGCATGGCCTTTTTGCGGGTCCATGATGCGATTCGAATCGAACAAAATTTGCATGCCGCATTCGATTTCACTTTTATGACACTGATGTGAAAAACGCATAAGGCAATGAAATTGCGTCTATATAAAATGGAATCGACGCCCATGCCTGATCTTGTGCCGATGTCATCAAGATGAAATAATTCCGGCTATGTTGGAAAGTTTTTTTCGGAGAAAATCGATGTTCAAGGCGGCGGCAGTTGCGGGCTTTCTTCTGGCTTCGGCAGTGCCGGCCATGGCGTCGGCGGCGGATGACGTGATCGTCAGCGTCGTGCCGGATGCGGGTCTGGCCGCGTCGGCGCTGCTCGCCCATGATTTCGACAAGGCCGCCCGCAAGCTGCAGGCGGTCTGGCCCGACACCATCAACGATCCGGCGCGCCTGATCAACCTGGGCAATGCCTATGCGGGGATGGGGCGCACTAGCGATGCGCGTGAGGCCTATGCTGCGGTTGCGCGCGTGCCCGACATGACGCTGGTGCTGGCCGACGGCAGCGAGGAATCCTCGCGCTCGATTGCGCAGCGCGCTTCGGCCCGCCTGAATACGAGCTATGCGATGCGCTGAACGCCCTGTTTCAGTGGCTCGCGCAGGGGCGTCGTCCGGTGGACGGCGCCCCTTTCTGTTGGCTGTGGCGGTTGGGCCACTGTCTTTGAACTGTAATTTTATCGACCCCGATATGTCATAAAAGGAAAATGAGGCTGTCATTTACCGCGCCTACCTGCCGCTTCCGAGGGCGACAGGGGGCGTTGTCCGATTCGCTTTTCCCCCTTGCGCTCCGCATCGCAACAAACCCGGCAGAAGCCGGAGCGGAGACGACATGGCCAAGATCAACCGTATCCATAATATCCTGATGGCGGGCTGCGCCTGCGCGGCGCTGGCTGCCTGCGGCGCGGACGACATCGCTTCGCCCGGCACCGGTGGCGACGTCATCATCAACCCGACGCCGACCCCCACGCCGACGCCGACCCCCACGCCGACCCCGACCGGCGTTACCCCGGCTGCCGGCTGCCCGACGATCGCCGACCCCAAGGGCCTGACCGACGAAGGCACCATCTCCAGCTCGAACGGTGATGCCTGGCGCGTCTGCACGCTGCCTTCGATCATCGCCAAGAGCATCACCCTGCCCAAGATCGCCGGCCTGGTCTATCAGATGAAGGGCCGCGTCGACGTCGGCTGCGACAGCGGCTTTGCTGCGCCCACCGCCTCGGCGCCCGTCACCAGCTCGACCGTGGGCTGCACCACCGCCAACGGCTTCACGCTGGTCGGTGGCCAACTGACCGCCGACACCAACGTCACCCTGACCATCGAGCCGGGCGTCATCGTCTATGGCGGCACCGGCACGAGCTGGCTGGCCGTCAACCGCGGCAACAAGATCAACGCCGTCGGCACCGCCAGCGCGCCGATCATCTTCACCAGCCGCGACAATATCAACGGCAACTCGACTGAAAACTCGATGGGCCAGTGGGGCGGCGTCGTGCTGATGGGCCGTGCGCGCGTCACCGACTGCAACAGCGGCGGTTCCGTTGGCGCAGACACTTGCGAGCGCCAGACCGAAGGTTCGGCCGATCCGGCCGTCTATGGTGGTCGTGACGACACCTATAATGCGGGCACGATGAAATATGTGCAGATCCGCTATTCGGGCTATGTTCTGGGTTCCAACTCGGAGCTGCAGGCGCTGACGACCGAAGGCACCGGCAGCGCCACCACGCTGGACTATATCCAGAGCTTCAACAGCTCGGACGACGGCGCGGAATTCTTCGGCGGCACGGTCCACATGAAGCATTATATCGCCACCGGCGCGGATGACGACAGCCTCGACGCCGACACCGGCATCCAGGGCCGCTTCCAATATGTGCTGATCGTGCAGCGTCCGGGCCAGGGCGACGCGCTGATGGAAGTCGACAGCAATGGTCTGGAAAGCGATACCCCGCGCCAGAACACCATCGTCGCCAACTTCACCGCGATCCAGTCGCAGGTCAGCAGCAACAACGAAGCCAATGACCAGGCATCGATCCTGAACCGCGGCAACAGCGACCTGTCGCTGGTGAACGGCATCGTCGTGTCGCCCAACAACGAGTGCGTCCGCCTGCATGGTACCGGCACTGCCGCGACCCGCGCCACGCTGACCGCCCGTTCGGTGCTGATGCAGTGCAACGCGACCAAATATATCGGTTCGGGTAGCGGTTCGACCGCCTACACCGCCGCCGATGTCGCCGCGATCTTCAGCGGCAACAACAACAATGATGCCTACACGGCCTCGCTGAGCGCGGTGTTCATCAACGGTGCGGCCGAAACCGCCGCCACCGCGATCGACGCCAAGACGCTGGACAGCTTCTTCGACACGACGACCTATGTCGGCGCGGTCAAGGACGCCAACGACACCTGGTTCGCCGGCTGGACCTGCAACTCGGCCTACGCGCCGTTTGACAGCACCAGCACCGCGCGCCGCGCCTGCACCTCGATCCCGCTCTAAGACGGGACGGACCTGATGCGGGGCGGGACGCGGCCATGATCGGCCGCATCCCGCCCCGAAACGTGCAATGACCTTATCTAGGGGATATTCGATGGCGACGCCGCTCAAGTTCGCGGGCCTGCTGCTGCTTTCCACTGCGCTGGTCGCGCCGGCCGCGCTGGCCCAGGAAGTGCCCGCGCCCGCCGATGCCACCACGTCCGACCCGCAGGCGGCCGATCCTGCTGCCGCTGCCGGTCGTTCGACCGCTGAGGATCCGGAGGCGGCGCCCGACATTTCGGTCCCCGGTTCCGACATCATCGTCACCGGCCGCCGCAGTGCCAACGTCCAGAAGAATATTCCGGCGGTGGTTTCGGTCCTGTCTTCCGCCGATATCGCCCGGACGGGCGACGGCAACATTGCCGGCGCGCTGGGCCGCGTCACCGGCCTGTCGGTGGTCGGCAACGGCTATGTCTACGTCCGAGGCCTGGGCGATCGCTATTCGCTCGCGCTGCTGAACGGTTCGCCGCTGCCCAGCCCCGAGCCGCTCAAGCGCGTCGTGCCGCTGGACCTGTTCCCGACGAACATCGTCTCGTCCTCGATGGTGCAGAAGAGCTATTCGGCCAATTATCCCGGCGAATTCGGCGGCGGCGTCATCAACCTGACGACCAATGCGGTGCCGGCGGAAAGCTTCCTGACGATCAGCGGCGGTATTGGTGCCAACACCGAAACCACCTATCAGATGGGCTATAGCTATTATGGCAGCAAGAGCGACTGGACCGGCTTCGACAATGGCAGCCGCGACATTCCGCCGGCGCTCGCCGCCTTCTTCGCCAGCGGCGAACGGATCAGCTCGGGCAATGTCGATACCACCGCGATCGCGGCGGAAATGGTGCGCTTCAGCAAGGGTACCGTCCAGCGCATCAAGGATATCGACCCCAATTATTCGGCGACCATTTCGGGCGGCACCTCGTTCGACCTGGGCGGTTCGACCCTGGGGCTGATCGCCACTGCGGGCTACAGCAACAAGTGGACTACGCGCGACCAGCGCCAGCAAAATTCGATCACGCCCGACCTGTCGGCACTCAATTCGGATTTCCAGCGCGTCACCACCGACAATCGCATCGTCGTGAACGGCCTGCTGGGCCTGGGCCTGGAGTTTGGCGACAACAAGATCCGCTGGACCAACCTCTATATCCGCGACACGCTCAAGCACACCCGCATGGGCCTGGGCAACACCCAGACCCAGCCGACGTCGGACATCATGGAGCAGGATACCGCCTGGTATGAGCGCCAGCTGATCGACACGCAGGTGGTGGGCGAGTTCAAGCTGAGCCCGGCGTTCAGCCTGGATGTGCGCGGCGGCTTCGCCAATTCGCAGCGCGAAGCCCCCTATGAACTGTCGTTCGAATATATCCGCACCAATGCAGCGGCCGACCCCTATGGCAATCTGTTCGTCAACCGTCTGAATGGCAATACCGGCCAGACCGCGACGGTCAGCTTCTCCGACCTCAACGAGGATCTGTGGTCGGGCGGCGCGGACCTGACCTGGAAGCCGTCGGCCGACATGGCGCTGACCGCCGGCTATGCCTATGTCGACACCAACCGCACCAGCTCGCGCCGCGACTTCCAGTTCCGCGCGTCGAGCGACATGCCCGAGGGCGTGGGCGTGCTGCGCCCCGACCTGCTGCTGGCGCCGGGCATCGTCAACGCTTATGACATTGCCCTGATCGAGACCAACGAAGGCAATCCCGCCTTCCGCGCGACGCTCAAGAACCATGCCGGCTATGGCAAGCTGAACTGGCAGATCCTGGACGACCTGTCGCTCGACGCGGGCGTGCGTTATGAAACGGCCAAGCTCAACGTGTCGCCGCTGCAGGTGTTCAGCACGCCGGGCGCCGGCACGGCTTCGACCCAGCTCGACAACAATTACTGGCTGCCCAGCGGCACGCTGACCTGGCAGATGCGCGACGACATGCAGGTGCGCCTGAACGCGTCGAAGACCATTGCCCGGCCGCAGTTCCGCGAGCTGATCTATCAATTCTACTTCGATCCGGACACCAACCGTCGCTATCAGGGCAACCCCTATCTGCAGGACAGCAAGCTGTTCAACGCGGAAGCGCGCTATGAATGGTATTTCGCGCGGGATCAGCGCTTTACGCTGTCGAGCTTCTACAAGACGATCGACAATCCGATCGAAACCTTCATCTCGCTCAACAGCGATGCGTTCATCACCAGCTTCGCCAACGCGCCCAAGGCCGACCTCTATGGCGGCGAAGTCGAGCTGCAGAAATATTTCGACCTGTCGTCCATGTCTGACAGCGCGTTCTTCTCGACCCGCCGTCTGGTGACGATCGCCAACTATACCTACACCAAGTCGAAGCTGAAGGTGAAGGAGGGCGATACGACCGCCGTGTTCGGCGCGTCGTCGACGCTGGCGACCGACTATTTCCGCAACGGTTCGCCGCTGACGGGCCAGTCGGACCATCTGGTCAACTTCCAGTTCGGCCTGGAAGACCAGGACAAGTTGTCGCAGCAGACGCTGATCCTGTCCTATGCCAGCAAACGCGTGACCAGCCGTGGCCTGGCCAACCAGGACCAGCCGGACGTCTATGAACATCCCGGCATCAACCTGGACTTCGTGGCGCGCCAGGGCGTCTATGTCGCGGGGCGCCAGTTTGACGCCAAGTTCGAGGTGCGCAACATCCTGGGCAACGACTATGAGGAAAGCCAGTCGAACGGCACCAACAAGGTCATCTACAACGCCTATAATTATGGCACGACCTTCAACTTCTCGCTGTCGACCACCTTCTGACGTCAGGCACAGCCGAAACGGAAAGGGCGCCCGATCGGGCGCCCTTTTGCGTTGGGGGATCGGCGGTGCGGGCTCATTTCTCCATCAGCAGCTTCACGATCCGGCGCTTGCCGAAGCGCAGCGGGTCGGCGAACCAGGTTATCTCCACTTTCTGCCCCTCGCGCAGATAGGGCGGACCGCCGGCAAAGCCGCAGAAGGTCGCCACCGGACAGCGGCTGCCCTCGTGCCAGGAAAAACTCTCCCCGCCGATGTCGAAGCCATGGGTTATATTGGTCTGATGTTTCTGGAAGGAGAGGGGGTCGGTATTCCGGCTGCGCGTGCGGATGTCCCATAATTTGCTGATCCGGCCCTTGGTCACGCTCATCTGGTCCATGTCCATGGCGCCGACCCTCAACTGGTCGAACAGCGGCAGGACGCCGAACCACAGACCGGCAAGCAGGATCGCGGCCGGCATATAGCGCGGCATCCGTCGCCCGGATCGCTTCCACCAGCGGGCGCCCAGGAACAATAGGGCAAAGAAGATCAGATAGAGGATCGCGGCCCAGTCGAACGGCGCCATGCTCCTGTCATAGGCTGTAATCACGCGAGCCCCCCCCCCAGCGCATTTCTTCCATCATGCCATGACGGGTGCGAAAGGAAAGAGGCTGGCGGTGCGTGCGACCGGGCAGGGGGGGGGGCATGGCCGCGCATTCGGAGCGGGCAGGCATGTTGTCCGTGCATCATCGCGGACGCTTCACAGGGTTTTCCCCGATAGCCGGCTGGTCAGGCAGGATGCAGACAAAGGCGACCCAATTCCTGTTCATGCGAAGGGAAAGCACCATGGCCGACAAGAAACCCAATATCCTCGTCATCTGGGGCGACGATATCGGGATATCGAACCTCAGTTGCTACACCGACGGGGTGATGGGCTATCGCACGCCCAATATTGACCGGATCGCCAGGGAGGGGATGAAGTTCACCGACAGCTATGGCGAGCAGAGCTGCACCGCCGGCCGTTCTTCCTTCATCACCGGACAGAGCGTGCTGCGCACCGGCCTGTCCAAGGTCGGCATTCCCGGCGCGCCGGTGGGCATGAGCGACAAGATCATCACCATCGCCGCGCTGCTGAAGGAGCAGGGCTATGCCACCGGCCAGTTCGGCAAGAACCATCTGGGCGACCTGAACCATATGCTGCCGACCAACCATGGCTTCGACGAATTTTTCGGCAATCTCTATCACCTGAACGCCGAAGAAGAGCCGGAGATGGAAAATTATCCGCTCAACGAACCGGACATGCCGCATTTCAAGGAACGCTTTGGCCCGCGCGGGGTGATCCATTCCTTCGCGACCGATGTCGACGACGCCACCGAAATGCCGCGCTGGGGCAAGGTCGGCAAGCAGAAGATCGAGGATACCGGCCCGCTGACGGCCAAGCGTATGGAAACCTGCGACGATGAATTCGTCGAACGCGCGTCAAAGTTCATCAAGCAGGCGGAGGCCGATGGAAAGCCGTGGTTCGTATGGGTGAACACCACGCATATGCACATGTTCACGCACCCCAAGCCGGGCAGCAAGGGCCAGGCCGGCCGCTGGCAGTCCGACTATCACGACACCATGATCGATCATGACAAGAATGTCGGCCAGCTGCTCGACCTGCTGGACGAACTGGGCATCGCCGAGGACACGCTGGTCCAATATTCGACCGACAATGGCCCGCATCGCAACAGCTGGCCCGATTGCGGCACGACGCCGTTCCGCAGCGAAAAGAACACCAATTGGGAAGGCGCCTTCCGCATTCCGATGATGGTGCGCTGGCCGGGCAAGGTGCCGGCCGGATCGGTCTCCAACGGCATCGTCCAGCATCATGACTGGCTACCGACCTTCCTGGAAATGGCGGGCGAGCCCGACATCGTCGAGAAGGTGAAGAAGGGCTACAAGGCGATCGGCCGGACCTACAAGAACCATATCGACGGCGTCAGCCTGGTCGGACACATCACCGGCAAGGAGGAGAAGAGCCCGCGCAACGCCTTCTTCTACATCAGCGACGATGGCGACATCCTGGCCATGCGCTACGACAATTGGAAATGCGTGTTCCTGGAACAGCGCTGCGCCGGCACGATGAAGGTCTGGGGCGAGCCGTTCACCCGGCTGCGCATTCCCAAGCTCTTCAACCTGCGGATCGATCCCTATGAGTTCGCCGACATCACATCCAACACCTATTATGACTGGGTGTTGAAGAACACCTTCTTGCTCTATGGCGCGCAGGCGGGGGCGGCCCAATTTGCCGACACCTTCAAGGAATTCCCGCCGATCCAGAAGCCCAACACCTTCACCATTGACGACGCGATCAACGCGATGGGCGATGCGGCGGGCGGCGCGAGCTGAACCATGAAAAAAAGCGGCGCGGGATACTGTCCCGCGCCGCTTCTGATCATCGCTGTCCTGATGCCGCCGCCCGATCCTGCGATCGGGCGGCGGTCTTGATCAGGCCGCCTTGGGCGGAGCGAACTTGGTGAGGTCTATGCCGACCACCGCCTTCTTATATTCGTCCATATTGGGCGTGCGGCCCAGGATGGTCGAAAGCACCACCAGCGGGGTCGAGGCGAGGAGGGATTCACCCTTCTTCTCGGCCGTGTCTTCCACCACGCGGCCCTGGAACAGGCGGGTCGAGGTGGCGAGGACGGTGTCGCCCTTCGCGGCCTTTTCCTGGTTGCCCATGCACAGGTTGCAGCCCGGACGCTCCAGATAGAGGGTGTTCTCATATTCGGTGCGGGCGGCGTTCTTGGGGTGGCTGTCGTCGAATTCGAAGCCGGCATACTTCTTGAGCACGTCCCAGTCGCCTTCGGCCTTCAGCTCGTCGACGATGTTGTAGGTCGGCGGGGCGACGACCAGCGGCGCCTTGAATTCGACCTTGCCCTCGGCGGCTTCGATGTTCTTCAGCATCTGGGCCAGGATCTTCATGTCGCCCTTGTGCACCATGCACGATCCGATGAAGCCCAGATCCACCTTCTTGGTGCCGCCATAATAGGAAACCGGGCGGATGGTGTCGTGGGTGTAGCGCTTCGACACGTCGGCATTGTTGACGTCCGGGTCCGCGATCATCGGTTCGTCGATCTGATCGAGGTCGACGACGACTTCGGCATAATATTTGGCGTTGGCGTCGGGCGACAGGGCCGGCTTCTCGCCCGAGCGGATCTCGGCGATGCGCTTGTCGGCCAGAGCGATCAGGCCACGGAGCGTGCCGGCGGCATTTTCCATGCCCTTGTCGATCATGATCTGGATGCGCGACTTGGCGATTTCCAGCGACTCGATCAGCGTTTCGTCCTGCGAGATGCAGATCGACGCCTTCGCCTTCATTTCGGCGGTCCAGTCGGTGAAGGTGAAGGCCTGGTCGGCCAGCAGCGTGCCGATATGGACTTCGATGATGCGGCCCTGGAAGACATTCTCGCCAGCGAACTGGTGGAGCATCTGCGCCTGGGTGGCGTGAACGACGTCGCGGAAGTCCATATAGGGCGCCATCTGGCCCTTGAAGGTGACCTTGACCGACTGCGGGATCGGCATGGTGGCTTCACCGGTGGCCAGCGCCAGCGCAACCGTGCCCGAGTCCGCGCCGAAGGCGACGCCCTTCGACATGCGGGTGTGGCTGTCGCCGCCGATGATGATCGCCCAGTCGTCCACGGTGATGTCGTTCAGCACCTTGTGAATGACGTCGGTCATCGCGTGATAGACGCCCTTGGGGTCGCGCGCGGTGATCAGGCCGAAATTGTTCATGAAGCTCATGAGCTTGGGAATGTTGGCCTGGGCCTTCTTGTCCCACACCGACGCGGTGTGGCAGCCCGACTGATAGGCGCCGTCGACCAGCGGCGAGATGACGGTGGCGGCCATCGCCTCCAGTTCCTGCGCGGTCATCAGGCCGGTGGTGTCCTGCGACCCGACGATGTTGACCTTCACGCGCACGTCCGAACCGGCATGCAGCACCTTGCCCGGCGTCACGCCCACGGCGTTGCGGTTGAAGATCTTTTCCACGGCGGTCAGGCCCTGGTCGTCGACCGTGATTTCCTTGTTCGGCGCGAACACCTTGGGTGCTTCGATGCCCAGCGTTTCGGCAGCGAAGGTCTGCAGCTTCTTGCCGAAGACGATGGCGTAGCTGCTGCCCGCCTTCATGAATTCCATCTTCTGGGGCGTGAAGGCGGCGGCGACGTCGACCAGTTCCTTGCCGGCCTCGTCGGTCAGCTTCTTGTTCTTGACGTCGATCTTCAGCACCGTGCCAGTCGCGACCGAGAAGGCCTCCTCCAGCACCGGATTGCCGTCATTGTTGATGATCGCCTTGCCCTCGCCATCGGTCTTCTTGACCCAGTTCTTGAGGTTGAGACCGATGCCGCCGGTGACGTCCACAGTGGTCGCGAAGATCGGCGAGATGCCGTTGGTGCCCGCGACGACCGGCGCATAGTTGACGAAGGGGACATAGGGGCTCTGCTGCTTGCCGGCCCACAGCGCCACATTGTTGACGCCCGACATGCGCGACGAGCCAACGCCCATCGTGCCCTTTTCGGCGATCAGCATGACGCGCGCGTCGGGATGCTGGGCCTTCAGGGCGACGATTTCCTGCTGCGCCTCGGGCGAGATCATGCACAGGCCGTGCAGTTCGCGGTCCGAACGCGAGTGGGCCTGGTTGCCCGGCGAGAGAAGATCGGTCGAGATATCGCCTTCGCCGGCGATGAAGGTCACGACCTTGATCTCGTCCTCGACCTCGGGAAGCTTGGTGAAGAATTCGGCCTTGGCATAGCTTTCCAGCACGTCCCTGGCGACGGCATTGCCGGCCGCGAAGGCGTCGCGCAGGCGGAACATGTCGGCGTCGTAGAGGAAGACCTGGGTCTTGAGCACGTCGCCCGCCTGCACGGCCAGCGCCGCGTCATCGCCGAGCGCAATGTCGAGCAGCACGGCGATCGAGGGGCCGCCCTTCATGTGGCTGAGCAGTTCCAGCGCGAAGGCGGGGGTGATTTCCGCGACGGTGACGTCGCCCAGCACGACCTTCTTGAGGAAGTCGGCCTTCACGCCGGCGGCGCTGGTGGTGCCGGGCAGGGTGTTGTAGATGAAGAATTTCAGCGCATCGGCGCGATGTTCGCTGCCCGCGTCCTGGATCAGGGTGATGAGTTCGGCGACGAGGGCGCCGTCGTCGATCGGCTTGGGTGCGAGCCCCTGGACTTTCCTGCTGTCGATTTCGGCCAGATAATCCAGGTAGATGCTCATTATAAATCCAATGCCATAAAGTGTATGAATCCGGGCGTGGCACCACCGGACGGCTTTATGGACCGACCTGGGGCGGTGACGGGTCGCGCGTAGGCCAAGATCGCCCGGCTTGCAAGCTGCCCGATAGGCCCGGATGCACCGATCCGGATCGCCCCGGCGCTCGCTGCGCGGGGAGCGGCGGCGATCCGTAGCGGTGGACGAGTGTCAAGGCGGATATTGGGTGCCACCATGATGTCTGCAACCCTTCTTATGTTGCCCAGGCGGCTCCAACATGTCCCGCAAAGAAGAGGCGTGCACTCCGCCGGTGTCGCGATTGTGAGAAATTGTTGCGCAGGCGGCTGGGCATATCATCATTGATTGACCGCTACCTTCTTCCTCCACATCAGACCGTGAAATTCTAATGCGACTAAGTCGCACTATTATTTCAATGGGGGTCTGAGATGCCATTTCCTGCAATATTCTCGACGCGTGCCCATCTGCTGGGGGGCGCTGCCCTGATCGGTGCGCTCGCACTGCCCGTCGCCGCCCAGGCGCAGGCGCCCGATGCCGATGCCGATGCGCAGTCGAGCGCGATCGTCGTCACCGCGGCCGGCTATGAACAGAATATCATCGAGGCACCGGCCAGCATCACCGTGCTGGGCCGCGAGGAATTGCAGGAGAAGCGGTTCGGCAGCCTGGCCGAAGCGCTGCAGGATGTGCAGGGCGTCGATGTCGGCGGCGAAGCGGGCAAGACCGGCGGCCTCAACATCTCGATCCGCGGCATGCCCAGCGACTATACGCTGGTGCTGATCGACGGCCGGCGCCAGAATGCGCCCGGCGGCGTCACGCCCAACGGCTTTGGCGAAACTTCCACCAGCTTCCTGCCGCCCTTCTCCGCGATCGACCGGATCGAGGTGGTGCGCGGCCCGATGTCCACCCTTTACGGCTCGGACGCGATGGGCGGCGTCGTCAACATCATCACCCGCAAGGTCGGCGATCGCTGGGTCGGCACCGCCAGCGCCGAAAGCACGATCCAGGGCGATGATCGCTTCGGCAATATCCAGTCGGTCAACGGCTTTGCCCAGGGGCCGATCATCAAGGGGCTGGCCGGCCTGACCCTGCGCGGCAGTGTTTTCCACCGCGCCGGCTCCGATATCGAGATCCCCGGCGATCCGGCGCTGACCTTGGGCCGCAACCCGGTGGAATCCGACATCTATAATTATGGCGGCCGGCTGACGCTGACGCCCCATCCCGATCATGACCTGTGGTTCGAATATGATCGCAACGAACAAAGCTATGACAATAGCCGGGGCCAGCTCGGCACGCTGGGATCTGGCGGCTATGCCCCCGAACAGCGGTTCAACCGCAGCAATTATGTGATCGCGCACAGCTGGCGCATGGGTTTCGGCCAGCTCGACACCACCCTGACCCGCAACGAGACCGAGACGATCGGCCGCCTGATCCCCAATGGCACGCCGGGCGCTGTGCCGGGCAGCCCGCGCACGCTGGAGGCGCGCAACGACATCATCGATTCCCGCTTTGCCGGCAAGGCGGGCGCGCTGGCCTTCACCGTTGGCGGCCAATATTGGAAGGCGCGGATGGTCGAGGGCGTCGCCCCCGAACCGTTCAAGTTCACCCAATGGGCGGGCTTTGCCGAAGCGACGCTGACCGTCGTCGATGGCTTCAATATCACCGGCGGCGCGCGCTATGACAATCACTCGACCTTTGGCGACAAATGGTCGCCGCGCGCCTATGCGGTGTGGAACATCAATGATGTGCTGACCCTGAAGGGCGGCGTCAGCCGCGGTTTCAAGACGCCGCGCGTCGAACAGATTGCCGAGGGCATCATCGGCTTTGGCGGGCAGGGGCGCATCCCGCTGCTCGGCACGCCGGGGCTGAAGCCGGAAACCAGCACCAGCTATGAAGCGGGCCTCTATTATGACGGCGACGGCTTCTTCAGCGGCAATGTCACCCTGTTCAACAATGACTTCACCGACAAGATCGCAAGCGGTCCGGGCATCCCCAATTGCCAGTTTTCGGGCAATCCCAATCGCCCCGGCTGTCTGGATGTCGGCCCGTTCCCGACCGTGGACCTGTTCAGCCAGTCGATCAACATCGACAAGGCCCGCACCCGCGGCGTCGAGGTGGCAACCCGTTTTGCCCTGACCTCCACCCTGTCGCTGACGGCCAACTATACCTATACCGAGACCGAGCAACTGAGCGGCGCGGAAGAGGGGCTGCCGCTGATCGGCATGCCCAAGCATATGCTGAACGGCAATCTGCGCTGGAAGCTGGGCGACAAGGCCAGCGTCTGGACCCGCGCCGAAATCCGTTCCAGCCGCTATCGCGGCGCCAATGCGCAGCAGACGTCCGTGGGCGACTTCCGCAACTATGAAGTCTTCCACCTGGGTGGTTCCTACCAGGTCGCACCGGCCTTCCGCCTGTCGGCGACGCTCTACAACATCCTCGACACCGACTATGCGGTCTATGTGCCCTATCAGACCGGCACGACGACCGCCTGGACCCCGGCCTATTCGATCAACCAGGAAGGGCGCCGCCTCTGGCTCTCGGCCACGGTCGACTTCTGACGGGAGAAGGGCCCCGCCCTGCGCGCCAGGCGCGGGGCGGTGTCATGGGCTCCCTGAAGGGAGAGGTGGTCTGAAAGGCGATCAATTTTAGTTGGTCGGTGCTAGGGTCAGGATCCATTGATATGGGCGTTGCGATCTGATTCATGCTCCGTGAGGAGACTGGAATTGAGTGACCTGTATTGGCTGACGGACGACCAGATGGCGCGGCTTGAGCCGTATTTCCCCAAGAGCCATGGCAAGCCCCGGG